>NZ_JAMPNU010000023.1:0-105576 GCF_028479505.1 Providencia sp. PROV205
AAGCAGCCGAGAGGCAAAAAGAATAAGTGGAGCGGTAGTTCAGTTGGTTAGAATACCTGCCTGTCACGCAGGGGGTCGCGGGTTCGAGTCCCGTCCGTTCCGCCACTTATCAAAGCCCCGTGATGAAAATCACGGGGCTTTTTTATATCATTAATATTATTGGGTTTTATGGATAATGAGCCATAATAGGTGGTTTGAAGCGTTATTTGAGGAAAACACAGTCTTACGTCTGCTTTAATTGGTTCTACAAGTATATTATTAAATCGTTTTAGGATAGAAAGTAACTGTTCACTATTTGGGGGGAGAATTTAAGCTATATTAATATCAAATATACGCTTTAAGGCTTTCTTGCCATTGGAAGTAAAAGTAACGTCTCTATAGCCTTTTGTTTTATCTATCCATTTGTTTTCTTCAAAGAATTGTAGCAGTAATGATCCTGCGAGCCCTCCTAAGTGCATACGTCTTTCACTCCAATCTAAACAAGCACATGCTATTTTCCGTTTTGTATGAGGAACAATATCTATCCCCAATTTTTTGAATTGCTCGGCACCAATTATGGATAATTTATTCTCTTTAGCCATAAACCAGCCATTTTTATCCATAAATTCATATATTTTAACAGCAATTTCTCCTGCCAAGTGGTCATAGCAGGTGCGTGCTTTTCGTAGATGTATAGGCGTTGTTATTGGGAGGGTATACTCCAATTTCATAGATACCCCCATTAATGTTTCTAATAATTCGGCAATGTCTGAGCCTGCAAGTCGATAATAGCGGTGCCTTCCTTGAGATAGACAACTAATTAAGTGGCTATTTAAAAGCTTAGCTAGATGTGCACTTGTTGTTGATGGCGCTATGTCTGCAACTGCGCTTAATTCTGTTGCTGTCCATGCTCTGCCATCCATTAATGCACACAAAATGCTGACCCTTGAAGGATCAGCAATTGCAGAAGCAACTTTTGCGATGGATTGTTCTAATGGTTCTTTTTCTTCAATGAGAATGCTATTTTTGCTGGGTATCATGGTTGGCTTTCCCATTGTTTCGTCACTTCAGCGGCTAACATATCATTGTCTGTTATTAATATTAGCCTATTATTATGGTCGCTATATTGAACTAAGATATTAATTTGGTGAAGTGCGAGTTGAGAAACAATTTCGCCGAGTTCACCTGGACGCTCTTGTTTCAATTTGCGGATAACCGGTTGTATAGTACTTTCAATCTGTAAACCCACAGTTGCTAAGGCACTACGCGCTTTTTCTGGCTGGGTAACAAGAAAGTGAGCGTGGCTTTTTCCTCCGATAGAAAAAACGCCACCGCCTTCAAGACCAACACCATGTTTCCCTAATGTTGTTGCTAACAGAGCTAGAGCACCTACTTGATTTTCAAGAATAACATGAATGTCATACATCAGAGCTATCCTCTTTATTGAATGAGTAATCCTTTAGTGTATGAGCAATTCGAATTCGATAATGGGAAAAAATGGCTTGTTGCCCTTCAACTTGTGCATTGATATGCATGAAATGGTTTTTCCATTTTTTTATAGCTTCCTCTGTTTCCCACCATGAAAGTGAGAGGATTTTTCCTTCCGTTGTGACAGATTGAAAACGCTCGACAGCAATGAACCCTTCAATATTCATAAGTTCAGATTTAAGTTTGGCTGCCAATTCGAAATAACGGTCTTTTTGCGCAGGTATTGGGGTGGCTTCAAAAATGACGGCAATCATAAAATACTCCTTAGTGTATAAAGCTCAACTATAAGGATTTAATTTATAGATACTTCGATGGTGAGCGAAATATTGAAAATAGGAATTTAAAAGATAGGGAAAAGAAGGCGGGTCATTTTAAGGACTGATATAAACTGTAACCCGCTATTGACCCTGCTACATCATAGACAAAATCATGCCAACTCCAACCGGTGCCCGCAGGCCTGCTATCATAAAGCTCTTTTGCTGTGCCAAGAGATACTGAAAACAGAATACCGAATATGGCCGCATCACGGTGTTGTATGTTTTGTTTATCTGCATAAGCATTGCCAGCTGCAGCCATAGCCGCTGAAAATGCAAAATGCTGAGCTTTATCTTTGCCTTGCCAATTATCATTAGCCCAATGGAAACCCTGACATCCTGTCAAAACGAGCATAAATAAGCTAATGATTAGTGACTTGGACATATTTGCTGGGATACCTAGAAAATTAAAGTAGCAAAATAAAAGCGCCACTGGTGTGACGCTTATTGTTTAAAATCTAAAGAATGCGGCTAATTAAGCGGTCGACTCGTATTCGACGTAGTCTTCGGATTAATTTCTTCACTTTAACTGGATAGGTTTGAATGCTGTCTAGTTCACGATAATGGCTAACAACTTTTGTATGCGTTCGGATACACGCTAGTTCGTGGCTACGTTGCTCTTGCAATTGTTGTTTTGGATCGTGAATTAATACTGCATTTTCAAGATCTAAGCCCCATGCGCGAGGGTTTAAGTTATTACCGGTGATCAACTGCCACTGATTATCAACCCACATACCTTTTAAGTGATAGGTATTATCGCCATCTTTCCAGAGCCTAACTGTTAATTGTTGGCTGTCAATAAAGCGTTGTAAGCGGCTGACAAAGCGACGCAGATTGATTTCGTAAAGATAGGGCAATGCACCTATAATTTTAAATGGTTCTTCGGGGGGGATATAAAAATCATTGGCGGTTTTGTCACCAATGATAATTTCGACCTCTTTACCATCACGCAGTAACCTGTTGATGATTCGGACTAAAACTGCGGGCAGATTAAAATAAGGTGTACAGATAGTTAATTTATTACTGGTCGACCCCATTAAGTGGGTGATGACTCGGTTTAAATCATTTTTCTTACCAAGCCCGACAAAAGGGGTAACCGATAATGCGTCATTTGATGCATTTCCTGTAAATTGGTAAGAAGCGCCCCTTAAGCTTAAGCGAAATTGTTTGATTAAATGCTTAAACTCTGCTGTTTTAGGACGAGTTTCAGTATTGAGCAAATGAACCGCTTCGGCAGGCAATAATGATGCATCAATAAATTTTTTCATTGATGCAGTGAGTTGCCCATTTTTAATCAGGTGGTATCTGTCATAACGGTATCTATCATGACGTTGTAAATACACGTCATTAATACTCGCTCCGCTATATAGCAAGGTATCATCAAATAAAAAGCCTTTGAGGTGTAGTACACCAAGGGCTTCCCGTGTATTGACAGGAATACCATAGATAGGAATTTCGATATCAGGGTAATGCTGAGCAACATCATAATACCAATCGGCATTAGTTGCATTTGCAGCAACTCCTATACGCCCTCGTTGAGCACGGTGCCAGTCTACGAGAATTTTGATATCCAATGATGTATTAGCTTGTTTTGCAGCATATAGAGCATGAAGTACGTCTTTGCCTGCATCGTCTTTCTCTAAATACAAAGCCGTTATGTAGATAGTATTTTGAGCTTGAGAGATTTGCTTAAGCAGTTCATCACGAAAATCTTCTGTCTTATATAGCGTTTTTACATCAGCAACTTCTTGAGAGAGTTTTGGTAAACTTAACAAATATTGTTGATGTTTTGCTTGTTTTAATTTTGACAACATCACAGTGTAAATTTTCTCTTATTAGTCTAATAGCAACTCGCTTTGCGCACATTTTTAAGCGAATGATCTATGGATGATAGCATATTTAGCTAAACCATTTAGTATAAATTGACGACTTGTTTAATTACTATACAAGTTAAGCCGTGTCCTTAGATATTTCTATAAGTGAAGTGTCAGATTAACGACTCCGTCTTCAAATTGAACGTCAATCTCAAAGCCCAGTTTTTTCGCTAGGCTTATCATATTACGGTTTTCAGGCATGGTTATTGCTGTTAGTTTTTTAATGCCGTGGCTCCGAGTATAGTTAAGTAGCTTTTGCATGAGTTGATAACCGAGCGTTTGCCCCTTCATATCAGAGCGAACCAGTACTGCAAATTCGGCTTCTTGGTTATCAGGATCAGCCATTGCTCGCGTGACGCCAATAATTTCAGGCGTAGTATTTGGGTTTTTTACCGCAACGAAAGCCATTTCTCGGTCATAATCAATTTGTGTCATATTGGCGAGGTCATCGTGGGTGAATTCGCTGATCTCGCTAAAATAGCGATAATAAAGATCCTCTTTTGTCACTTGTTCTATAAAGGATTTTAGCAATGGTTCATCTTCAGGAAGGATCGGACGTAGCAAGCACGTAAGATCTTCTTTTAAATGGATTGTTTCTTCTAGTTCACTAGGGTAAGGGCGGATCGCTAGCCTTGATGTGGTCGCATCATCTGTTGGGCTTAATGTCATTGAGACATCAAGTAAAGTAAATTCATCTCCTGAAGCGAGCAATGGGTGGATGTCTAACCTTGTAATATTTGGGCAATCTATAATTAAATTTGAAACTCGCACTAATAAAGCTGATAGCCCTATAATATTTAAGGGTTCTAAAGCGCTTCGAGATTTGATTTTATAACTTTTGATAGCATTAATAACGAGGTAGCGAGCTAAAGCCATATTCAGTGGTGGAAGAGCGACGGCAGCTTGGCTCTCTTGTTGCCACTCAATACCACCTTCTCCTAGCATGATGAGAGGACCAAAAACAGGGTCTAGCTCAACAGCAATTCTGAGTTCTTGGGCACCTGCTCGATTAGCCATACTTTGGACTAATAGCCCTTCAATTCGTGCATTAGGGAAATTTGTTGAAACACGCTCCATAATCGCTTTGGCGGCATCTTCTACTTCTTTAGCATTGCGCAAATAGAGCATGACCCCTTGTACTTCTGACTTGTGTACAATATCAGGAGAACGCAGTTTTAAAGCAACGGGGTAACCAATTTTTTCTGCAATTTCAATGGCTTCATTGCTAGAGTGCGCTATCCATGTGGGTAAACTATTTAACCCGTAGGCTTTTAAAATAGGTTGAACTTCATGCGTATCTAGGTGCAACTTATTATTTTCCAATGCTTGCTGAATATATTCATGAGCCTGTTGTGTATTAGCGGTGATACCTACTGGAAGGGCTGGCGTTTCTTTTAATTGTTTTTGGTTACGGCGATATTCCACCATATGCATGTAAGCGGTTATTGCCCCTTCTGGAGTACGGTAGGTTGGGATCCCCGCTTCACTAAATAGGCGACGAGATTCTTGAGATGAATATTCTCCACACCAGTTGGTTAAGATAGTTAGCCATTTTCCGCGTGGATGTTGCTTTATGGTTTTAATGATTTTTTCTGCCATGGTTTTGCTTTCAGTTATCGCACTGGGTGTGTGGATAAGCAATAAAGCGTCATGGTCGTGGCTGTCGAGCATTTTGTTCAATACATTGATATAGCGCTCAACGGTGGAGTCATCCCCTAGGTCAATCGGGTTTTTCGTCGATAAATCAAGTGGTAGCAGTGAACTTAATTCATTTTCTGTTTCAACACTTAACGTTGCAAGTTTGCCACTACGCAAGAGAAGTTCGTCTAGCGCCATCGCGGCAGGGGCAGAGCCATTGCTCATGATTGAAAGACGCTCACCACGTAATGGCGTCATATAGCTTAATGTTTCAACCGCAGAAAACATTTCGTGAGTATCCTGCACGCGAAGTAGCCCTGCACGCTGGATAGCAGCGTCATAAGCGGCATCTAGGCTCGGTTTATCGCCCAGAAGCTCTTGTGCTTTACGGGTTCGACCGCTTTTTATCACCAATATAGGTTTATTGCGTGAGGCGCTGCGAGATGACGATAAGAAGCGTCGCGCATCACTAATGCTTTCGAGGTACAACAAAATGGCACTGGTTTTGCTGTCACGCGCTAAATAATCGAGTAAATCGTCAATATCAATATCGATGCTATCACCCAAGGCAATAAAATAAGAAAAACCGATGTCTCGGTGCCTTGCCCAATCCAGAACGGTATTTGATACCGCAGCAGATTGAGAGATAAAAGCGAGCTTTCCTTTTAAGATTGGAATTGGTGAAAAACTCGCATTCAGGCC
Source organism: Providencia sp. PROV205 (assembly GCF_028479505.1). NCBI lineage: Bacteria > Pseudomonadati > Pseudomonadota > Gammaproteobacteria > Enterobacterales > Morganellaceae > Providencia > Providencia sp. PROV205. The sequence goes on from NZ_JAMPNU010000023.1 coordinate 5,996, forward strand.
CTGCCAAGGGGCTAAAAAACCTAGGCTATTCGGGCCTAATAAGCGAATTTGATATTGCTGTGCGACTTTTTTTAATTCATTAAACTGAATTGAAGGGGACGATAAAATAATCACCACCTTACAGCCTGCTTCCCCTAATTGCTGTAAACAGGTGATATTACGTGAGTAATGAGTGCAGATAACGGCAAGGTCAGGTTTGAGCGGTAATTTATCTATAGACGGATAGGCAAGCACGCCAAGGACAGAGTCTCGGTTTGGGTTAACAGGCAGAATAGGGCCTTTAAAGCCACTGGTAAGCAGGTTTTTCATCATAACCGAACCTGCACGGCCCGGATTTTCAGATGCACCAATGACAACGATAGACTTTGGTCTGAATAAAGATTCTAACTGACTGACTAAACCCATGGTTGATAACCCTTTGCTTTGCTGAACGAGATAGGCGTCCAATAGATAAAAATTGGCTGAGTAATACTTATGAATACTATGCCTTATCTTTGCGATTGCGCTAGTTTATCTAGTGAGTTTAATTAATTTATACAAGCACGTTCACGTTTTATTAGCATGACGATCTAAAAGTTGTCATTTAATGGTACTGGGCTCGAAAAGAAAGCGGAAAACAGTACCAATAAATAGTTAGAGGTGGGATTCGGTAAGTAGCTTCTGTGCAATAGGGTGATGTGGTTTTCCTTCAAGATATTTTTGACGGAAAAGATTGAAATGGCTAAATAGTTGTTTTGACGCGTTTAAATCTCCCGCTAGTTCTAAAACGGTAGCAGCTACCTCAGCGGTACAATGTTGTTCTTCCCTTGATGGCGTACGTAGTAAATAATCCGTTCTTGCTTTGGTATTAATTGAAAGCATTGGAATATCATTAAGATAAGGACTTTTACGAAACATTTTACGTGCTTCTGGCCAGGTCCCATCGAGTAAAATAAATAAAGCGGGTTTATCCGACAAAGTAGGTTCATTGACCACGACACGTTCATTTTGAGCGTAGCTTTCTGGAAAAATAAGGTAAGGTTGCCTTGTAGTGTCTTGCAATGCCGCCAGTAGTTGCGTATCAGGCTCTGTTCTTGACCATTGAAAGGCCAAAGTGTCGGGTAAAACATCCGCAATCAATTTTCCTGTATTACTTGGCTTGAATACTTCGCCATCAAACATAATTAAGCAGAATTGGCTTTTTGCTTGTGACGATACGGTGTCTTGGCACAGGCACTGTGGAATAGGTAACAAGCAATATTGGCAACGTTTTACTCGGCAGCCCCGCGCTTTAAACGGTTTAGTCGATAATGCGAGGCGCTGTTGACGCAGGTGATAAACGGCATTCGGAGTCATGTTGAGTTATATTTTTAGGCCTAAAATGAAGGCGCATATTGTACGCAAAACGATTTCTATACGATAGAAGTATATTCAATAACTTTTAGATGAGATAATAGAGTGAATCGGTAGCGTAGCCATGCAACATCATGTAATCTTCGCGCCATAGCTTAGTAGGGGATAGTGATGAACGACTCGAATGATTTTAGTGGTAAAAACGGCAAAGTAAAAGTGATGTATGTCCGCAGTGAAGAGCAGGACAACAATACAGGTAATGATAAACGCCGAGGCGGTGGCCGTGACGATAGGCGTGGTAATGACAAACGTGGTGGCGATAGACGAGATGGTGCTCGCCAAGATCGTGGTGGTCGCTCAAGTCGCCCTGAAGGCGGTCGTGAAGGTCGTCGCTCCGATAACCGTAATGATGCACCTCGTGAGCGTTCACCTTGGCGCACTGTTTCTAAGCCAGATAGCGAAGAGTTAGCGAATGACCATGGCGGAATTGTTGGTAAGAGTCAAATTGACCCGGAACAGTTGCGTAAGCAGCGCCAAGAAGAAACCCGTATCTATGGTGAGAATGCATGCCAAGCCATGTTTAAAAACCGCCCTGATGCGATTGTTCGCGCGTGGTTCTTGCAATCTGTCACGCCGCGTTTTCGTGATGCGCTAAAATGGATGGCTGCAAATCGCAAGGCTTACCATGTTGTCGATGACGAAGAGTTATCGAAAGCATCGGGAACTGAACATCATGGTGGCGTCTGTTTTATCATCAAAAAACGCGGTGGTATGAGTGCAGATGCTTACTTGCAGCAAGCGACAGGTAATGACTGCGTCTTAGCTCTGGAAGATGTGGGAAATCCACATAATCTGGGCGGTATTATGCGTAGTTGTGCGCACTTTGGTATCAAAGGTGTGATTTTGCAGGATGCTGGCATGCTGGAGTCTGGTGCGGCAATTCGTACCGCAGAAGGTGGTGCTGAGCACATTAAAGCGATTGATGCCGATGGGTTAACGGATACTTTGGATAAATTCCGCAAAGCGGGTTATACCATTGTGACGACTTCCAGCCATAAAGGCAGCCAAGATCTCGCAAAAGCGAAGTTACCTGCCAAAATGGTATTAGTTTTAGGCCAAGAAAGTGATGGTTTAAGTGATAGCACGTGGGACCAAGGTGATATGAGCCTGTATATCGGTGGAACAGGTAAAGTGGAAAGCTTGAACGTGTCTGTTGCAACGGGAATTATGTTGGCGCAGTGGTGGCAACAAAACCAAGTTAAATAATACTTTTTCGTTATAAGATATCTAAAGCCATACATAAAAGGATGTATTTCCAGCTATGTATGGCTTTTTGATATCTGTCATCAAGACGACTTAGTGGGATGGGCTCATTAATGAGCGCCACCGTCTTTTGACCCCGCCCCAAATGGTGGCTTAGCGAACCAGACAATCACCATCAGTAGGATAAAAATTCCAGCTGAGAGCCAAAATATCTCATTGGCTGACATAATCAGCCCTTGGTCAGTAATGGTTTTAGCAAGGTAGGCTGCACTTTGCTGCTCATTCATACCAATTTTCGCCAACTCACTGTACATCTGTTGGGCATTTGGGTTGTATGGGTTAACAAACTCAGCAAGGTTTTCATGGTGCATTGACTCTCTTTGCGTCCACATAGTTGTGGTAATCGATGTCCCAATTGCTCCAGCTAAGGTTCGAGTAAAGTTGGACAAACTAGATGCAGAGGCCATTTTTTCTGGTGGTAGGCCAGATAATGTAATGGTTGTCAAAGGCATAAAGAAACAAGCGATAGCTAAGCCCTGCACAAATTGTGGCCATGCGGCTTCGGCAAAACTCATTCCAGGTTCGAAAGTATAAGCACGCCAATAGTAACAAACGGCATAGATAATAAAGCTGAATGTAACTAAATAACGCATATCAATTCGGTTACCAAAGCGCCCTATAATTGGCGTAATCAGTAGCGGTAATAACCCTACAGGAGCAGAGGCTAGCCCAGCCCAGGTCGCGGTATAACCATAAACCTCTTGCAGCAATTGCGGCAGTAGTACAATCGTCCCAAAATAGAGCATGTAAGCGAGACTTAAGGACAAACAGCCAATCGTAAAGTTGCGTTCTTTAAACAGGGACAAGTCGATGACAGGATGGTCGTCTGTGAGCTCCCAAACAATTAAAAAGGCAATTGCGACAACGGCAATAACGGTTAGGACGATAATTTCAGTCGAGTTAAACCAATCCAACTCTTTGCCTTGGTCAAGCATGATTTGTAAAGCACCAATACCGACAACCAATAGTACCAAACCAATAGTATCAATACGCTGAATGGATATTTTAGTTTCACGGCCTTTTAAGGTACGCATGATGGCAAAAATAATCGCAATACTAAATGGCACATTGATAAAGAATATCCAGCCCCAATGGTAGTTATCACTAATATAACCACCAAGAATCGGTCCGCAAATAGGAGCAATAACGATAGTCATTGACCAAAGGGCGAGGGCCATGTTGCGTTTGGCGGGAGGATAATTATTAAGCAGCAAGCTTTGAGACAAAGGAATGAGCGGCCCTGCAACTAAACCTTGTAAAACACGGAATAAGATCAGCATTTCTAAGCTGCCAGAAATACCGCACAGCCATGAAGTTAAAGCGAATAAGCCTGTAGACCATAAAAATAGCCTGACTTCACCAATCCTACGCGCTAGCCAACCAGTGACAGGGATGGAGATGGCATTGGCAACACCGAAAGAGGTTATTACCCATGTCCCTTGTGAGTTGGATGCCCCTAAGTTTCCAGCAATGGTCGGAATAGCTACGTTAGCAATTGTGGAATCAAGAACTTGCATAAATGTTGCCAACGAAAGGGCAATCGTCATCCAGGCGAGTTTTGATCCCGTTAAAGGTGCTGTCGTCACGATTGCACCTCCACCTATTGATTTCCTAGGTTATTATTAATTATCTCAGTAACTATTTTGTCTGCAGGAGACATATCCACAGCTAATGCAGCGGTATGGTAAGCTGGTGTATCACGCATTCCTTTAGAAAGCACTTTGCCGTTTTTATCTAACGTATCAACTGTTACTTCGGTGGATAAACCGATACGTAGTGGATGCTCTTCAAGCTGAGTTTTATCTAAGGAAATGCGCACAGGAAGGCGCTGGACTACTTTGATCCAGTTACCACTGGCATTTTGTGCAGGTAATAAAGAGAATGCGCTACCTGTTCCCATATCAAGTCCCACAACAGTGCCGCTGAATACGATATCTTTACCGTAAAAGTCAGTCGTGACCTTCGCTGGCTGGCCGATACGCATATCTGCAAGTTGTGTTTCTTTAAAGTTCGCATCAATCCACATCCCCTCGGAAGGGACAATAGCCATTAACGGTGTTGAAGGGGTGATTTGTGAGCCTACTTGTACACTGCGACGAGAAACATAGCCATCAACAGGGCTGACAATTTTCGTTCGTTGTAAAGTCAGCCAAGCATTTCTAACTTGGGTCGCTGCTTGCTCTACAGCTGGCTGTTTTTCAATTGAGGTATTTAGAACGATGGCTTGATTCGCATTATATTGTTCTATTGCCACGTCTAATGCCGCTTTAGCACTGACAACGGCTTCTCTAGCGTGCTGCAGTTCTTCTTTACCAATAACATGGCTGCTGCCTAACACTTCTCGACGTTTTAAATCATTCTGTAAGCGGTTTAATTCAGAACGTTTTACCTGAATATTGGCTTGGAGCTGGCGGCTATTAACCATGTGCTGGCGGGTCTGACGGACGCTGTTTGCTAATTCTGTTTTTGCTTTATCTAGAGTTAGCTCTGCATCACGTGGGTCGAGTTCAACCAAAACGGTGCCACTTGTCACAAAATCGGTATTATCCACATTGACCGTCATGACGCTCCCGGAAACTTGGGATTGTATTTGTACTTGATTTCCTGCGACATAAGCGTTGTCTGTTGACTCATAGTGGCGAAGAACGAGATACCAGTAGATCGCCCAGCCAACGCCTATAATAATAAATAATAGTGTCAAAAAGATAAGCGCACTTTTGCGTTGTCTTTTTTTATTTCGTTGGGGAGTTTGCGTTTGTTGCATTTCCTCAGGGGAACTCATACTCGTATTTCTCCATTTCTATGGATAAGGATCACGGTTGTTTCCAGTAGTTAGGTGTTAACCACTGGAAACTGAGACTACAAATGATTTTGCTGTTTGATGGGATATCGTAAAGCATAAGGGTGAAAGGATAATGATATATTATTGGCTGAAAAGTTTTTTTTCACCGTTGAGCTTAAGAATGGCTCAAATACATTAACCTTACAAAAGTTATGGTCAATCTTTTATAGTATCCAGTTTTGTCAGTAATTTACGCATTAGCGTATTAAGTTGTTGTTTTTCATCAATATCTAAAACAGACCAAATATCAATTAATGCGCTGTGCTGAGGTGGTAATAGACCATTTAAAAATTCAGTCCCTTTTTCTGTGAGGTGTAGATGAAGGCAACGTCTATCATTGTGACTCTCTTTGCGTTCAATCCAACCATTTTTTTCCAGTTCATCTGCAATGCGTGTCGCATTGGTTCGTGAGGAACCAAGGGCAGCACTGAGTTCAGATGGCTGAATACTGCGGGAGTCTTTTGTATCAAGGATCATGAGCGCCATAAATAGTGTTTCATTAATACCTTGGGACCTTAACATATTATTTCGCGCTTCAAGTAATTTCCCATGAACATGCATGCATAGGCGTGTTAGGAGAATTTCTTGATACGGAATAGGGCTTTCACGTGAATCTTGCTGTTCTACACGAGTATTGAGTAACTCTTCAGTAGGTGTAAATGAACTTTCCATTATTGGGATACCTTATTAGTTTCAGTTGGTAAGATTACAACTGTCATCAACCATCTAAATGGTATATTAAAAGATAGAATTAGCAATTGTACTTAATTAATATCGCCGATTTTATTTTGATAATGATACATGATTCATAAATTTTATGAATGTAATTTACCTATTTTAGTATAGCGTACTAACTATTTTATACTGATAGTGTCACTTTTGGTTGCGAAATAACCAATTCAACACTTAATTAAAGGCTAATTTCAATCATATGAAACAATATATAATCACATGACATTAACTCAATACCATTTTTTTTGTTACCCAATAATTACAACTTAGATAGATACACTTATATTATAAGTATAACCACCTATTTTTGTATAATTAAAACATTATTTGACGTAACAGTAATTTGAGATTTTAACAGTTATACTACCTTCTTAAAGAGTCATTGTATTTGTTTAACTGTGTCATTCACTAATATTTACTTTGTTTATTATTACAGTTGATAACTATTGGTTCTATGATAAACGGTCTACTACTTCAACATATTGGTAGATAAGATTGAGGCACATAACTTCAATGTATTATGATTTTTTATCTATTTATGAGACCTCTTATGAGACCTCAAAAATCGTTCTCTCAAAATGCATTGATGCCAGTATGAGTAATAACTAGTCATCAGTTATGGTGATGATGGGATCAAAACGAATGCCAATAGCCCAAATGATTAAACTTAGGGTCGTCAAAATTGCTCCTGCAACTGCTACGCCTTCCCAACCTGCATGTTCATAGGCATAACCTGAAAGCAGGGAACCGAGTGCTCCACCTATGAAATAACTCGTCATATAGCCGGCCGTTAGGCGATTACGCGCTTCAGGTAATATACGATATAACGTACTCTGGCTCGTGACATGAACGGCTTGCACCGCAAGGTCTAGCACCAAAACCCCGATGATAAACGCGACGAGAGAATATTTAGCTAAACCGATGGGGATCCAGGACAATAGTAATAAAACCAATCCGATTGTTGTGATGATTTTTCCTTTACCTTTATCGACAAGATGCCCTGCTTGGGAGGCCATCAGTGCGCCTGCGGCACCGACTAAGCCAAATAAGCCAATAGTCCCTTCGGAGTAATTGAATGGCGGGCTGGCTAACAAAAAAGCCATTGCGGTCCATAATAAACCAAAGTTGGCAAATGATAATGCGCCTAGAGAAGCGCGTACCGCAAGCACTGGGGTCCCAAAAAATAGTCGGCCAATAGAGCAAATAAGCTGAAAATAGTTTAAGTTGGTTTTTTGATGGTAACGAGGGAGTTTAATTGCTAGAACAATCATTAACAGCATTAATAATGCAAAAGCCACCCAATAGATAGCGCGCCAGCCACCGACCATAGCAACAGCGCCTGAAACTGTTCTTGCAAGTAGAATTCCCAGTAATAGCCCACTCATGATCATCCCCACCGCTTTACCGCGTTTATGAGGTTTAGCAATAGACGCAGCGAGTGGGATCAGGACTTGTGCAACAACCGAAAATAGCCCTGTCAGGGCAGTACCTAAAAGGATTTGCCAAATATTATTTGAAAGCGCTGTAATTAATAACCCTAATGCCGAAAGAAAGGTCATGGTTAAAATTAAACGCTTGCGTTCAAACAAATCTCCCAGCGGGACTAAAAAAAGTAAACCTGCCGCATAGCCCAGTTGGGCCGCGGTGACAATAAACCCAGCCATATTCGTGGTTAAATTAAACTGCCCCGCAATGGTGTCTAAAAGCGGTTGAGCATAGTAATTACTGGCAACGACGAGACCTGTGGCAATGGCCATTAAAATAGTGAGGCCTGTTGTTAGCTCTGCAGTTTGGGTCTGTTTCATGAGGATTACCTATTATTAGCTAGGCGACTACTATAAACAAAATTTATTACCTTGGTTTATTTCTTTTTGTCATTGATGCAAAAAAGCCACCGGTTAGGGTGGCTAAGGTTATAATCGGGTTGTTTGTTCTTACTTAGCGGCTGCTTGCGCTTCCTTTACCCAACCGTCAAAAGTGGATTGGTGAGCTTTGATCCAAGCATTTGTGTGGCGCTGAATGTCTGATTGTGATGCTTCACCATTATGCATTCTTAAATTCTGCGCATTAATATCGGCAATAGGCAGCTTCATTACTTCAAATAATTTTGCCGCAGCAGGGTTATCCGCTGCCCATTTTTTATTGGCGACAATATGCATGGTATTTGGTGGGAAACCATAATTTTTTCCGTTAGGTAATGCTGTATCTGTTTTTTCACCATTTGGCATTGATGAGAATGGCACTTCTAACCAGACCACGTCACGACCCGGCTTGAGGACATCACTTATCCAGTAAGGCGTCCACGTATAATATAAAATAGGCTTACCTTCTTTATATCGGGTAATGGTATCCGCCATCATCGCGGCGTAGTTACCTTGGTTATGGTCGACGGTTTTTTCTAGGTCATAAGCTTTTAAATGGTTATTAATAGCAGCTTCACAGCCCCAACCTGGGTTACATCCCGTTAAATCCGCTTTACCATTACCATTTGAATCGAAGAGTTTAGCAATTTTAGGGTCTTTGAGTTGTTCAACATTGGTAATGTTGTATTTCTCAGCCGTTTTTTTGTCGATAAGGTAGCCTTGAGCCGCATTGACAACATAGTTGCCTTGACGATAGAACACATTATCACCGCCAGCGGCGTCATATTGCGCATTATGTAAAGGAACCCAGCTGGTGGCTAAGTAAGTCGCATCACCGTTCGCAATAGATGCGTAAGCCACGTTATAGTCGACCTCTTTGATAGGCTGAACATCATAGCCGAGCTCTTCAAGGGCTTTCGCCACAATCAGTGTTTGGAACGTTTCCTCACTGATCGTACTTTGTACAGGGTTAATTTTTATCCCTTTGCCCGGAAGGTCGTCCGCACTTGCTAATGGGACGGTAAATATGGCTGTTAGTGCAGATGCAAGAATGATTTTATGTTTCATTATATTGTTCCCTCTGTTTTTTCGCAGCGAGCTTGGCTTTAAAGTTAAGAGCCAAGTTAGGTGCCACGTGAATGGCACTCAGGTGAATGGAGGATATTTTGATTAATGGTTTTTTTTACAAAATGGGCGCATAACTAACCCAATAGGGCCTTTTTGATACCAACGACATGATGTTTTGCCGCGCGTATCTTGCCCCAAAGATTGGGTGAAACGGTCTAAAATGATAGCTAGAATAACAATACCGACCCCTCCGACAGACGCGAGGCCCATATCAAGGCGACCAATACCCCGTAAGACCATTTGGCCTAAGCCCCCGACGGCGATCATTGATGCGATAACAACCATCGACAGCGCTAACATCAAGGTTTGGTTTACCCCGGCCATAATAGTTGGCATCGCCAATGGCAATTGCACTTTAAATAGCATTTGGCGGGGACTTGCACCGAATGATTCAGCGGCTTCAATTAAGTCAGCTGGGACTTGTTTGATCCCTAAAATGGTCAAACGAATGATTGGCGGTAGAGCAAATATTATGGTGACGACGACACCAGGCACATTACCGATACCAAATAACATAACAATCGGGACTAAATAGACGAATGCGGGTGTGGTTTGCATCGCATCAAGTAATGGGCGAATAACTTTAGCCGCTCTATCACTACGCGCTAGCCAAATACCTAGCGGTAGTCCTATCACAATACAAAATAGTAAAGACGTGAGGACCAGAGAGAGTGTCACCATGGCTTCCGACCAAGCCCCAATTGCTCCGATGGCTATCATCGAAATAAATGTGGCCACACCCATTGCACGTCCCGCTAATTGCCAAGCGAGTAACGCGAAAATGATAATGGCAACGGGGGACGGGAGTGAGGTAAGAAATTGTTCAAACCCACTCAAAATGAAATCAATAGGAGCACGTATCCCTTGGAATACAGGACGAAAGTTGAGGACAACCCAGTCAATTGCATGTGCAACCCATGAATCAAGGGGGATCAGCGTGTGCTGGAAGGGATCCATAATATTAAACTGGTCGGGTATGATGCTATCTGTTGGGGCGGCATCAAGCCAATCACTCGAACTGGTATCAGCAGGTGTTGTTGTGTCTGATGCATTGCCCCATGGATCATCCGCAGACGTATTTGTCTCGCTAGAGCTTGCCGCTGCCCATGGATCATCAGCTGGTGTATTTTCAGTACCTTGTGTTGGTGTATTAGTGACTTCAGTATCAGCCCATGGATCTTGCTGGTTAGTTGTTGTTTCTTGATTTTGCTTACTCATTTGGTGTCTCCTTATCCAGCGCTTGTAACAGCATTCCTTTTGAAATCACGCCCAAATACCGGTTTTTTTCGTTAATAACCGGAACGGCGCAAGGGGCCTGTGCTACTGTAGAAATAACTTCATTTAAGGATGTATCACCTTGAATTGGTTCGATATCAGTTAAAATTGCGGCTTCAATACCTGCTTTTTCATGAAGCGCTTTTTCTAAGGATTCAACAGAAACCACACCGGCAAAAGTATGTCCTCGAGAAATTAAATAACCGTGATAGCGATCTTCATCGTTAAGGACTTTTAGCGCGGAGCGAGGACCAAAACCCGGTGCGATGTGCAATAGGGCATTTGGTCGTCTGCGTGCGATGTCCTTAGCACTGAAAACTTGGCTGATATCTACACCACGGAAAAAGGTCTTAACGTAGTCATTCGCAGGGTTATTGAGTATCTCATCAGGTGTGCCGACTTGAACAACAACGCCTCCTTGCATAATGGCAATGCGGTCACCAATTCTCATGGCTTCATCAAGATCATGGGAAATAAAGACAATCGTGCGTTGTTTGTCCCCTTGCAAGGAGAGCAGTTCATCTTGCATTTCTGTACGAATTAGTGGGTCGAGGGCTGAGAATGCTTCATCCATTAACAGAATATCTGGGTCATTGGCGAGTGCTCTGGCTAACCCGATACGTTGGCGCATCCCGCCAGATAGCTCATCTGGATATGAATTTGCCCATTTTTCAAGGTTAACTTGCTCAAGCGCATTCATGGCTTTCTTATGGCGCTCTTCTTTTGGGATACCAGAAAGTTCCATGCCAAAAGCGGTGTTATCGATGACGTTCATATGTGGCATCAACGCAAAGGATTGAAACACCATACTAATTTTTGTTCGCCTAACTTCGCGCAGTGCTTTGTCAGAGATATTGGAAATATCTTCACCGTCTATCATGACTTGCCCGCTAGTTGGTTCTATCAGGCGATTGAGGAGGCGCACCAAGGTCGATTTCCCTGAGCCAGAAAGTCCCATGACAACAAAGATTTCGCCTTCTTCAATCGTCAGATTAACATCTTGAACACCTACGGTAAGGCCTGTTTTTTCAAAGATATCATCTTTATTCATACCTGATTCTAATAGCTTAAATGCTTGATCAGGATTATCCCCAAATATTTTATATAAATTTTTAACTTGTAATTTTATTGCCATATATTATTTACCCAATTTTCAATCAACAAGGAAGATAAATTACCTATATTGAATGTGATGAATTCTATAGTGGTAGTTAACACTATGTTTCCTAACTATGCTTCCTAACTATGATTATCCTTTGAAAATTATTAGGGCAGAGATTCCTATATTTAGTTTAATGGGCTAGTTAATTATGGATTAAATTCAAATTCCTCCGTTTGAGTTATTAGTAAAATTTGCAAGCAATAAACCCTAGCATAATAAAATCAGCTGACAACCCTAGGTTAAGTATAATTAATCAAAAAATTAGAGAGGAATAATGATTTTATTAGTGTAAATAAAATCGATATCTAAGCTATATACTAATAACCTCTATAATATTCATGTTAGTGTTAACTCGCTGGTGAGATTGAATTTATTTAAAAATAATTTACTTTTAATTTATCAATGTGGGGATTACATGCTCTGTTCTATTTTTAGGTGAAATAGATGCTGGATTGATGGGTGAAAAAAAAGAAATTAACAGTGAATGTATTAATTAAATTTATCTAAAATAAAGTGAAACTTGATTGAATTGAGAAATAAGGCCAGATTAATTCATTAAAAATGAATAATTGAACAGATATACATATAAAAAACGAACTTAATTGTTCATTTATTGAGCCAAAAAATACCATGACAAATAATTTCGTTATAATTCATCATGGTATGATTTTTATTGTGGGCTGCTTTTATTGGTAAGCTAAATTAACAATTTGATTAAAAGTCCCAGTCATCATCTTCGGTACTGACTGCTTTACCAATAATATAAGATGAACCTGAGCCTGAAAAGAAATCATGATTTTCATTTGCATCAGGAGATAATGCCGATAATATCGCGGCACTCACATCGGTGACAGTATCTGGAAATAAGGCTTCATAACCTAAGTTCATTAATGCTTTATTTGCATTGTAATGAAGGAACTTTTTGACATCTTCTGACCAACCAACTGTGTCATAAAGTTCTTGGGTATATTTCACTTCATTTTCATATAAATCGAATAATAATGAAAATGTAAAATCCTTAATTTCTTTTTGAGCATTCTCATCGTATTGTGTTAATGATTTTTGGAATTTATAACCAATATAATAGCCATGTATAGCTTCATCACGAATAATTAAACGTATAAGGTCGGCGGTATTAGTTAGCTTCCCTCTACTTGACCAATACATTGGTAAATAGAAACCTGAATAAAATAGAAATGATTCTAAAAAGACGCTAGCGACCTTTTTCTTTAAAGGGTGTGAATCACAATAGTAAGATAGGATGATCTTCGCTTTATTTTGTAATGCAATGTTTTCTTCACTCCAGCGGTATGCATCATCGACATCAGTCGTAGAGCAAAGTGTTGAAAATATTGAGCTATAAGAGCGTGCATGTACGGCTTCCATAAAGCTAATATTTGATAAAACCGCTTCTTCATGAGGTGTTTGAGCATCTGGCATTAAACAAGGCGCACCAACCGTATTTTGAATGGTATCTAGTAGCGTGAGGCCGGTAAATACGCGTATCGTTAGCTGTTTTTCTGCAGCAGTTAGGGTATTCCAAGAAGGAATATCATTAGATAATGGCACTTTTTCTGGAAGCCAAAAGTTACTGGTTAATCGGTTCCATACTTCTAAGTCTTTATCATCCTGAATGCGGTTCCAGTTAATGGCTTTTACTGGTGTGTTAGATGTGCTGGTGGTCATAAATATTTTCCTATTACAAAGTGCAAGATACGCAGCCTTCGACCTCTGTTCCTTCGAGGGCAGTTTGGCGTAATCGGATGTAATACAATGTCTTGATTCCTTTTCGCCAGGCATATATTTGCGCTCGGTTAATATCTCGTGTGGTGGCATCATCTTTAAAAAAGAGAGTCAAAGATAAACCTTGGTCAACGTGCTGAGTTGCCATGGCATAAGTATCAATAATTTTTTCAGGACCGATTTGGTAAGCATCTTGGTAATATTCTAAGTTTTCATTCGTCATAAAAGGAGCTGGATAGTAAACACGGCCAATTTTACCTTCTTTACGAATTTCAATTCGTGAAACAATGGGGTGGATGCTTGATGTTGAATTATTGATGTAAGAGATAGACCCTGTAGGCGGGATCGCTTGCAAGTTCTGGTTATAAATCCCATAGGTAATGACAGACTGCTTTAAGGCTTGCCAATCTTCACGAGTTGGAATTTCGATACCCGAACGTCGGAATAATTCCTGAACGGTTTGTGTTTTTTGTAGCCAAATATTGTTGATATATTTATCAAAATAATCACCAGAGGCATAAGTTGAATGTTCAAAACCAACAAATGCAGTTTTTCTTTCAATGGCTAATTGGTTTGACGTTTTTAATGCGTAATAGGTGACCGTATAAAAATAGATATTGGTGAAATCGAGCGCTTCTTCTGAGCCGTAATAGATATGCTCCCTTGCTAGGTAGCCATGTAAATTCATTTGCCCTAATCCAATCGCATGTGATTGCCGGTTACCTTCAGCAATGGAAGGGACAGAACGAATATCACTCATATCTGAAACCGCGCTCAGTGCTCTAACGGCAGCAGCTATTGATTGAGCGAAATTCGGTGAGTCCATCGTTTTAGCGATATTCATGGAGCCTAAATTACAGCTAATATCTTTACCAATTTGTTGATAGCTTAAATCGTCTTCATAAAGACTAGGGCGATTAACTTGCAGTATTTCTGAGCACAGATTGCTCATATTAATACGCCCTGCGATAGGATTAGCTCGGTTGGCCGTATCTTCAAATAAAATATACGGATATCCAGATTCAAACTGGATCTCAGCTAAAGTTTGGAAAAATTCCCGAGCATTAATTTTGTATTTTTTTATCGCTTTGTTATTGACCATTTCATGGTATTTGTCTGTAACACTAATCTCAGACATAGGGACACCATAGATGCGCTCAATATCATAAGGAGAGAACAAATACATGTCCTGGTTATCTTTCGCTAGTTGGAAAGTGATATCAGGGATCACGACCCCTAGAGAAAGTGTTTTAATCCGTATTTTTTCATCTGCATTTTCACGCTTAGTGTCAAGAAAACGCATAATATCAGGGTGATGAGCGTTCAAATAGACTGCGCCAGCGCCTTGCCTAGCACCGAGTTGGTTGGCATAAGAGAATGCGTCTTCCAACATCTTCATGACAGGAACAACCCCAGAGGATTGGTTTTCAATCAATTTTATTGGGGCGCCTTGCTCCCGTAAGTTAGTCATCAGAAAGGCGACACCGCCCCCTCGTTTGGATAACTGCAAAGCTGAATTTACTGAGCGGCCAATGGATTCCATGTTGTCTTCGATTCTTAAAAGAAAACAAGAAATTAGCTCACCGCGTTGTTTTTTACCGCAGTTAAGAAAAGTGGGAGTGGCGGGTTGAAAACGCCCTGTAATGATTTCATCAACATATAATCTAGCGAGGGACTCATTCCCTTGTGCAAGTGTTAAGGCAACCATACAGACGCGATCTTCATAGCGTTCGAGATAGCGTTTGCCATCAAAAGTTTTCAGTGTATAGCTAGTGTAATATTTAAAGGCACCTAGGAATGTTTGAAAACGGAATTTGTGAGCGTATGCCTGTTTAAATAATGCTTTTATAAATTCAAAGTTATATTGTTCTAATACACTATTTTCGTAATAATTTTCTTGTACTAAAAAGTCTAATTTTTCTTTTAAATCATGGAAAAATACGGTGTTCTGGTTCACATGCTGTCGAAAATAGTGGTGAGCCGCTTCTTTGTCTTTATCAAATTGAATACGGCCTTCGTTATCATATAAATTCAACATCGCATTGAGTGCATGATAATCGACATCTGATGTATTTTGCATTTTATCCATTTGAAATAACTCTAGTTGTTTGTACGTTGCCAAAACGTTTTTAGGCCTCGTTGAACGGACTGAACATCTTTATCAGTACCAAGAAGTTCAAAACGATATAGGTAGGGGACATGGCATTTTTGCGCGATGATATTCCCAGCTATCGCATAGGCATCGCCAAAATTGGTATTACCCGCAGCAATAACACCACGGATAAGTGCGCGATTGACTTCAATATTAAGAAATTGGATCACTTCTTTTGGAACCGCACCTTTTGTTCCACCGCCACCGTAAGTCGGCAGTAGTAAAACATAAGGTTTTGTCGCAATTAGGCTACTTTTGTGATTGCCAATAGGTAACCGTGTTGCAGGGATATCTAGTTTTTCAATAAAGCGATGGCAATTTTCTGAGCGACTTGAAAAATAGATGAGTGATTCCGTTTCCATGACATCACCTAAGCGGCTAATAGGCTAATCATGTCTGGCCGAAAACCCGCCCAATGTTTGTCGCCCGCAATAACGACAGGAACTTGTTGGTAGCCTAATTTTTTTACAAGTTCAAGAGCTTGGCTATCTTCAGTGAGGTCAATAATTTGGTAAGAAATCGCTTTGCGATCTAAGGCTTGATAAGTAGCATTACACTGAACGCAGTTAGGTTTACTATAAATGGTAATCTCAGTCATGTTATTTACCTTTTGAATGTTTAATAGCATTAGAAATAAGGTACGTGATACCCAAATACTATATATAGATTTTTGTTTTATCAACCACACAATATGTAGTGAATATGAAATGTTGAATGATAATTATTCTAATTGTTGGCTAGGTGGTTATTAACATTGAAAATAAAAAAATATCGTATTAGATGATTCAAAGAGACACTCTAAGAAAAAAGATCATTGCAAAGTGGAAATAATTTACTCTATAACTGTATATACAATCAGGTAATTGAGTCCTTTTGAGGAGATACTATGTACCATCAATATTTAGCAACCCCGGATAAATTTCCTAAACCGTGGATCCATATTACGGCTGATGATGACGGAGTAACTAGCCTCTATTTTGTTGATGAAAAAACAGAAAAAGAAACGAAGAATGAACATTCCAAGCTTTGCGTAAAAGAATTAAAGGAATATTTTAATCACAAAAGAACCGCGTTTACGGTTGAATTAAACCCACAAGGAACAGAATTTCAGAAAAAAGTATGGAAACACCTTTGTGGGATCCCTTATGGGGAGCGATGGAGTTATAAAGATTTGGCATTAAAGCTAGGATCCGTCAATTATTGCCGCGCAGTCGGTATGGCAAACTCACGTAATCCAATCTCATTAATTGTTCCTTGTCATCGCGTTCTTGGACACGATGGAAAACTAGTGGGATATACAGGGGGATTAGATATTAAAGATTGGTTACTTTTGCATGAGAAGTAAAAGCTAAATAATTAGCTATAAGTAATACTATTAGTTGTAATAATTACTATTGTTAAGAATTATTGTCGAAATCAGAGCCCATTCTATCGATAAATAATATTTTTTTATCTTTTTAGTCCATTTTCGTGATCTAGGTTGTAGACAAGTAACTGAGAAATCTGATGTACTGAGCTTGATACAGATGGTGTGTCTATTTTATTTTAAAGGTAATATTTGATGTCTAAAGTTAAAGGTAACGTTAAGTGGTTCAACGAATCTAAAGGTTTTGGTTTTATCACTCCAGAAGATGGTAGCAAAGATGTATTTGTTCACTTTTCTGCGATTATGGGCGATGGTTTCAAAACCTTAGCTGAAGGCCAAAAAGTGGAATTTGAAATTACTGAAGGTGCTAAAGGCCCATCTGCTGCTAACGTTATTCCTCTGTAATTTTTATAATTAAGATTAAAACGAACAGCTGAAAACTCGCCCTAGCTATCTAGGGCGAGTTTTTTTATCTATAAAAAATAAAAAAGGCCTGATATAAACCAGACCTTTTCATCTATAAATTAAACAGTTGAGACTATTTAACTTCTTCGCCTTTAGCTTGTAAATCGGCATGGTAAGAAGAGCGAACGAATGGGCCACAGGCTGCGTGAGTAAAGCCCATTGCCATGGCTTCATCTTTCATTTCATCAAACTCAGCAGGGCTAACATAGCGTTTGACGGGTAAGTGATGACGGCTTGGCTGCAAGTATTGGCCAAGTGTGAGCATCGTGACACCATGGCGACGTAAATCGCGCATAACTTCGATAATCTCTTCATTGGTTTCACCAAGACCGACCATTAACCCAGATTTAGTTGGGATATCGGGGTGCGCTTCTTTAAATTTTTCGAGTAATTTTAAAGACCATTCATAATTAGCACCTGGGCGAACTTGGCGGTAAACACGCGGCACGTTTTCAAGGTTATGGTTGAACACATCTGGTGGTGTTGCGGTTAAAATCTCTAATGCGCGATCCATACGGCCGCGGAAATCAGGAACCAGTGTTTCAATTTTAATTGATGGGCTTTTTTCACGAATAGCACGAATACAATCAGCAAAATGTTGTGCTCCGCCATCACGTAGGTCATCACGGTCAACTGACGTGATGACGACATAGCGTAGCGCCATATCTTTAATAGTTTGTGCTAATTTTTCAGGTTCGTTTGCATCCGGTGCATTAGGTCGACCATGAGCAACATCGCAGAAAGGACAGCGGCGGGTACAAATAGCGCCCAAAATCATAAAGGTCGCAGTACCGTGGTTAAAACACTCAGAAAGGTTAGGGCACGAAGCCTCTTCACATACAGAGTGTAAGCCATTTTTACGCATGGCGGCTTTAATGCCTTGAATACGAGTGGAGTCAGCAGGAAGCCTAATTTTCATCCAGTCAGGTTTACGTAGAATTTCTTCTCGTTCAGTCACAACGTTTTTGACAGGGATCAGCGCCATTTTGTCGGCGTCACGATATTTAATTCCGCGTTCTATCTGAATTGGTTTACTCATAATATGACGGTTCCAGTTATCTTTTATGCTGATGGATAAGTGATAATTCTAAATAAAACTAAATGGAGGCTGTTATCCATTCATTAAAATATTTTTTAAAATTGTTAAAAATTATAGCATTATTATTGAGCGATATGAAATCCCAGTGTGTCACAGAATTGGCGAATTAGCACAGGCTGAACATCAGAAACTGACACTTTGGGAGCAAGGTCACTCACTTGGGTCATTTTTAATTCGCTGTAACCACAAGGGTTAATGCGGTTAAAGGGTTCAAGATCCATATCAATATTTAATGCGAGACCATGAAAAGAACAGCCTTGCCGTATGCGTAATCCGAGGGAGCAAATTTTATCGCCATTAACATAGACACCAGGAGCATCAGGGCGAGGATACGCTGCAATATTAAAATGGGCAAGGGTATTAACGACGGTATTTTCTAGTGCGCTGACGAGTTCTCTGACACCAATTTTATTACGTTTTAAGTCGAGCATCACGTACATCACTTGCTGCCCAGGGCCATGGTAGGTGACTTGGCCACCTCTATCACTTTGAACGACAGGAATATCACCAGGGGCAAGAACGTGTTCTGCTTTTCCGGCTTGGCCTTGGGTAAATACGCGAGGATGTTCAACCAGCCATATTTCATCACACGTATTTTGGGTACGCTCTTCAGTGAATTGATGCATCGCATCAGAAACAGTTTGATAAGGAGCAAGGCCGAGTTGGCGTATGGTTATACATCTATCTGACAAAATTTAGGTGTCCACGTTGTCTTTATCGTTGCGGGCAGTATAACGCCTATGTTTGCCATACTTCAAGCTAACATCGTATCTGGTACTTGCATAAAATGTGATTCAAATTGGAATCAAATGTTATTTAGGTGTAAATGTAATCCACGCTAAAGTAGAGGAACAAAACGAAAAAGGCCGAATAGCAACAGACTATTCGGCCTTTGATGTGGGTCTTTAATACAGTTTTGATTAAAGCACTACTTTCACTAACTCTAATGCACCTAACTCAGTATACAAGGTTTCAACTTGTTCAATATGAGTTGCATTAATAGTAATAGAAACTGAGTGATAATTGCCTTTGCTACTTGGTTTTACGTCTGGGCTATAGTCACCTGGCGCATGGCGCTGTACCACTTCAATCACTTGATCAACCAGTTCAGGCTGTGCCAAGCCCATTACTTTGTAGGTTAATGGACATGGGAACTCAAGCAGTTCACCTAATTTCGTTTTCATGGGCACTCCTAATTTTTAAATTGGGCTGCTGGCTGAAAAAGATTGGCTGGTATTAAACCAGCCAATGAGAAGTATTCATCCAACAAACATTTCGATACTTATCTATTTCAATACTTACTATATGGGGACGACTTGTTTTAGTTTCAAGTCTTAACCAAACCAGCGATGAAAGAGTAATTTGATGTAGTCAATTAACCGGCTGAAGAAACCACCTTCTTCAACATCTTTTAACACCGCTAGAGGGTGTTGTTCGATGATTTTGCCATCAAGCTGAAAACTAATTGTCCCGACTTGTTGGCCTTTGGTTAACGGGGCTTCGAGCTCAGTGGTTGATAACTCATAGCTCGCTTTTAAATCTTTTAAGCGACCACGTGGGATTGTGAGGTACAAATCTTCTGTGACACCTAATTTTACTTCATTTTCATCACCAAACCAGACTGGCACACTGGCAAAGTCAACATTGGCTTGTAATGGCTTAACGGTTTCATAAAAGCGGAAGCCATAAGTGAGTAATTTTTTGCTCTCTGCATCACGGCCTTTGCTGCTTTTACCGCCCATAACAACCGAGATCAGGCGCATGTCGCCTTCGGTTGCTGATGCGACAAGGTTGTAGCCCGCGGCATTAGTATGGCCTGTTTTGATACCGTCAACCGCAAGGCTTTTATCCCACAATAGGCCATTACGGTTTGTTTGGCGGATATTGTTAAAGGTAAATTCTTTTTCTTTATAGATAGCGTATTCTTCAGGGACATCACGCACTAGCGCTTGGCCAATAAGGGCCATATCACGGGCTGAGCTGTACTGACCATCCGCATCTAAACCATGAACGGTTTCAAAATGTGTGTTTTTTAGCCCTAATTTGTTCACGTAGCCATTCATTAATTGAACAAAGTTGGTTTGGTCACCTGCGATATAGTCGGCCATTGCAACACAAGCATCGTTACCTGATTGCAAATTAATACCCCGAGTTAACTGGGATACGCTAACGCGATCGCCAGGTTTTAAGAACATCAATGATGAGCCTTTAAATACTGGATTACCCGTCGCCCATGCATCATTTCCGACCGTGACAATATCATTTTCACCAATTTTACCTGACTTAATTGCTTGACCAATAACATAGCTGGTCATCATTTTGGTCAAACTCGCAGGGTCGCGGCGCTGGTCAGCATTACTTTCAGCAAGAACTTTGCCTGAATTATAATCAATTAATATATAAGCTTCTGCATCAATCGCGGGTGCAGCAGGAATTGATGTATTCGGGAAGGTTTCATTAGCATTTGCAATATTAGCAGTCATAAGAAGGAGTGCGGAGCCCAGCACTGTATGACGCACGATGCGTGATGGAGCGACATTATTCATGGTTTTACCATTACATCCGAAATTCGGTTAACACAAGGAGGCGCAGTTTAGCAAAAGAAAGGGGGAAGAAAAAAGTGACTTTTGCGCTGTACCAATGATTTTTTTGTCAGTTCAATATTGCCTGAATTTAGGTTGCTCCAAATAGACGTGAGCAACCTAAGTTGGCATCGCTTTATGGCGCAACGACCATTGACGATTGATTTTTTTCAGACTGTAAACGGCCTTGAACCTCAACAGCTTGCTGTCTTGTACTAAATGGCCCTAACTGTACTCGGTAAATACCATTGTAGGGTTGTAGGCGCCCAGGGACATTAAACTGCGTTTTCAATTCATTCAGCATGTTTTGAGCATTGGTTTGGCTACTAATTGCACCAGCTTGAACGAGAAAACCGCGTTCTGGCACCGATTCTTCAGCTGTAGTTGCTGCTGGTGGCGGTGTTGGTGTTTGCAGGTTCATATCTGGCATAGTAGGCTGCATCGGTTCTTTTGGCTGCTGAACGGGCAATGTATTTTCTGGCGTAGGCAAGTTCTCCATTACAGGGGTACCCATTGGGCCAGAACCTAATTGTGGGCGTCCCGGTAATGCATAACTTTGTTTCACAAAATTAGAACCCACGGTCCCTGTTCCTGACAAGCTACCATCTTGAGCAACTTGAATGGCATCAATTTTAATTTTTGTTGTAGGCATTAAATTCAGGCGGTCAGCGGTTGCTCTTGATACCGCAATACTTTTGCCCGGGACATAAGGCCCACGGTCATTAACACGGACGACCATCATGCGGCCATTCATCATGTTAGTGATACGAACATAACTTGGAATTGGCAAAGTAGGGTGAGCGGCAGTTAATTCCACTGGGTTAATACGTTCACCAATCGCTGTCATATTGCCTGCAGACTCCGCACCATAAATGGATGCATAGCCTACTTGGCTAAATTGTGATGGGTCACGTACGATTTGGTATTGTTGGCCATTACGTGAGTAATCATTATTTGCAGTTGGATGATACGGCTCATAATGAGGCTCTGCACCTAATACATCTTGAGTGGGTACATTGGCTGGCACTTGGGCAGGTTGTTTAACTTCATCTGTCACACAGCCACTGAGTAGCGCGGCTGTGACGCCAAGCATTATCCATTGTAAACGCATACTAAGCCTCATTTTATAAACTTTTAGAAAGGAATTTTCGGTGTGTATGTATCGACATGATAATACCGAATCCAGCCATTAAAACAATCAAAGCGGAGCCCCCGTAGCTCACTAAAGGGAGAGGGACACCAACGACAGGTAATATACCACTGACCATACCGATGTTCACAAATACATAGACAAAAAGAATTAAGATCAAACCACCAACCATAACCCGACCAAATGTATTCTGTGCGCTAGCAGCAATATAAAGCCCGCGAATAATCAGTAAAAGGTATAAGCCAAGTAAAATAAGCACCCCGACTAAGCCAAGTTCCTCTGCTAACACGGCAAAAATAAAGTCGGTATGTCTTTCTGGCAAAAACTCAAGCTGTGATTGTGTGCCATGGAGCCAACCTTTCCCCATTAACCCACCAGAACCAATCGCAATTTTTGATTGGATAATATGGTAACCAGCCCCTAATGGGTCTGTTTCTGGGTCTAATAACATCATAACGCGGGCTCTTTGGTAGCCATGCATTAAAAAGAACCACAGCAATGGAATAAAGGCTGCGAGAGCAATGGCTGCGACAGCAATGAGCCGCCAGCTCATCCCGGCAAGGAACAAAACAAACAAGCCGGAAGCGGCAACTAAAATTGAGGTACCAAGGTCTGGCTGCGCTGCCACTAATAATGTCGGTACAAAAATCAAGACGAGCGCGATTAAGGTGTTTTTGAATGAAGGAGGGCACAGGTCTCTATTCATGAAGCGAGCGACCATTAAAGGAACGGCAATTTTTGCAATTTCAGAAGGCTGAAACCGAATGAAACCCAAGTCTAACCAGCGCTGAGCCCCTTTACTTATTTGCCCAAACACATCAACAAAAACCAGTAAGATAACGCAAAAAATAAACAGGTGAGGAGCCCAGTTTTCATACATTCTAGGGGGGATCTGCGCCATCACTATCATGACAACGAAACCTGACGCAATCTGCCCCAATTTGCGTTCCATCATTTCAGGATCTTGGCCGCTAGCGCTCCACATTATAAATGCGCTGTATGCAAGCAACGCGATGATAATCAGTAGCATAGGCACATCTATATGCAGACGCATGGATAACGAATTTTTTTTCTTATCGTCTGTCATATTCTTTATAGCCCATTGTTATTCGTTGGATTGTGCATCAGCGATCTTCTCCTGCATTGGTTGCTGACACCGCGACTTCGGTACGGTTATCACCAAGAAGAACGTGGTCAAATATTTGCCGCACAATGTCACCGACTGCAGGGCCCACGCCCCCATTTTCTAAAATAATCGCAACAGCGATAGTGGGTTTATCATACGGAGCGTAAGCAATCATCAATTTATGGTCGCGTAAGTGTTCAGCGAGTTTACTGGCATTATAGGTTTCATAACTGAAGACTTGCGCGGTACCCGACTTGGCAGCCGCTTTATATGGTGTACCAATGAAACTGCGGCGCCCTGTACCATTTGGTGCGTTGGCAACACCGTACATTCCATGCTTAGCGAGCTCCCAAAAACCTGAATTCACATCGCCAACTTGTTTGGTCTCTTTGTCTTCATAAGGCACCATGGCATTACCCAATTTTGTACCGTAGAGCAAATGAGGTGTTTTAACTTGGCCATCATTAATTAGTGTCATCAATGCTTTTGACATTTGAATTGGCGTTGCGGTCCAATAGCCTTGTCCAATACCAACAGGAATGGTATCACCTTGATACCAAGGTTTTTTATAGCGTTTTTGTTTCCATTCACGGGTCGGCATGATCCCTGAGCGTTCTTCAGCAAGGTCAATACCCGTATAATCGCCAAAGCCAAACCGGCTCATCCACTCAGAAATACGGTCAATCCCCATGTCATAGGCGACTTGATAGAAGAATGTATCAGCCGATTCAATAATAGATTTTGATACGTTGAGTTTGCCATGTCCCCAGCGCTTCCAGTCACGATAACGTTTTTCTGAACCGGGTAATTGCCACCAACCAGGGTCAAAAATGGTGGTATTGGGGGTGATCACTTTTTCACTTAACGCAGCGACAGAAATAAACGGTTTTACTGTCGATGCAGGGGGATATAGCCCTTGAGTTGTTCGGTTAATCAATGGCCTGTCAGGGTTATTTAATAGTGCTTGATAATCTTTATTGGAGATACCGTTAACAAACAAGTTAGAGTCATAACTTGGATTCGATACCAGAGCCAAAATTTCCCCATTACGCGGATCAGTGACGACGACGGCTGCACGGCTGGTGGTTAGCAGCTTTTCGATATAAATTTGCAATTCGAGGTCAATGGTGAGGTAGATATCTCGACCCGCTTGCGGTGGTTGCTCATGAAGCTGGCGAATAACGCGACCACGACTATTCACTTCAACTTCTTCATAGCCTGTTTTACCGTGTAAAATGTCTTCATAATAGCGTTCAATACCTAATTTCCCGATATCATGACTAGCGGCATAGTTGGGTAATAAGCCTTCTTTATCAAGACGTTCGACATCTTTGTCATTGATTTTCGCCACATAGCCAATCACATGGGTTAATGCAGAGCCGTATGGGTAAGAGCGTCGTTGATAGCTTTTGACTTCTAAACCGGAAAAACGGTATTGATTAACGGCAAAACGAGCGACTTGGACTTCATTGAGCTGCGTTTTTAGTGCAATTGAGGTAAAGCGGCGTGAACGTTTACGCTCTTTTTCAAAATTAGCGATGTCTTCGTCAGTTAAATCGACCACATTGCGAAGGTTATCTAAGGTTTCTTGTAGGTTGCTGACTTTTTCAGGCACGATTTCTAACTGATAAAACGTGCTATTAAGTGCGAGTTGAGTTCCTCGGCGGTCATAAATAATCCCACGGCTTGGTGCAATAGGTACTAATTTGATTCTGTTATCATTTGACCGCGTTTGGTAATCTTCATGACGAACAATTTGCAAGTGATACAAATTCGTCACAAGAATAGACGTTAAAATGACAATCACACCGAAGGCAATGAGCGCTCGGCGGATAAACAAAACTGACTCAGCGGTATGGTCGCGAAAAGGGGTGCGTTGTGTTTTCATCCCATTGCCATTTTGAACATATTTAAACCTGACTATTCCCTGTGGTAAGGGTGATTAGTCGTAATACTCCATGCGCGATACAGACTTTCGGCAACAAGGACACGAACCAGTGGATGGGGGAGCGTAAGTGGTGAAAGTGACCAGCTTTGCTCTGCCGCTGCTTTACACGCAGGTGCAAGGCCTTCGGGGCCACCGATTAATAAACTGACATTACGGCCATCTTGTTTCCATTTATCGAGTTGTACGGCAAGTTTCGGGGTGTCCCAACGATCGCCTGGAATATCCAAAGTGACGATGCGATTTCCTTTACCTACAGCTGCGAGCATTAATTCGCCTTCTTTTTCTAGAATGCGTTTTATATCTGCATTTTTCCCACGTTTTCCGGCTGGAATTTCCGTTAATTCAAAGGGCATATCTTTAGGAAAACGGTGGAGGTAATCCATAAAGCCGGTCTGGACCCAGTCCGGCATTTTTGTTCCAACGGCTATGAGCTGTAATTTCAAACTCAGCTCCAGAGCTTTTCTAATTCATACATACGACGACTTTCATCTTGCATAATATGAACAATGGCATCGCCAAGGTCGACGACAATCCAATCAGAAATACCTTGCCCTTCAACACCTAATGGCATTAAACCATTTTTGCGGCAAGCGTCGATTAACCTGTCAGCAACAGACATCAAATGGCGGCTTGATGTCCCTGTACAGATGATCATCTGATCGGTAATACTTGATTTCCCTTGAACATCGATAGTAATGATATCTTCTGCTTTAGCATCATCAAGCTGATCGATAATAAATTGTTGGAGTTCAGTTCCTTGCAAAAGGTTCACCTTTTATTCAAATAAACAGAATATCACGTTAAACACTGTTTGTAGTTTGTAGATAAAATAATCGCTGATAATGAATCAAACACATTAACAGCCTTGCTATTTTACCCTAGATTTTAAGAAAAATCGGCTAAATTCTTTTTTATTCATTGTGGAGTGAAATTTATAGGGATATCCGTACATTTGAGCAAGAAGTTTGTGCTAACTTTACAAAATAACGCTAAAAACTGTTCCCCTGATAAATATTTTAGGATGAGATACGTATTGTGCAAATAATTAAACCAAAAGTTTTTATATTTGAAGGGATTAATCACCTGCCTGCTAATATTCATCAGCAAGTGAGTTCTATGATTGAATTTGTAACGAATTTCTCCCATGAGGACATGCAAGACAAGGTTAATGGTATTATCAGCTCTAAACAGCAATTCTCTGAATTACAGGGACTATTCCCTGCGAGCATTCCGATATTAACAGATGACAAGCTACAAAATGTCGTGTTCTGGGACTGCTTTTTGACGAAATTGTATACGATACAACGATTAAATGACTTACATCACGCGTTAACACATCACAATATTATTCAATTTCATAGCTGCCATAAATATCTCATTATGGCGTATTCTCCAGTTGGCTATCAGTATACTGGGCGTTTAGTGGCGAGTATTAAAAGCAGCACCGATCTTGAGTGTTTTTTTAATCAATATAAAGCCTGTTTAATGGAAATATTGGCAACGGTGCCGGCAAGAAACATTGAAGTTAATGCGCTGAGTCATATGCAAGGCTATTTTAAACACAAAGCTACGAAGGATGAGAAAAAACGCTTATTGTGGCTGATTAATGACTATTTAGCGGGGAATTTACCGTTAAACCGGCCATTAGCGATGATGCGACAGTTGCTTGTTCAATACCCAGACAACTATTTAATAGAGCAAGTTATTTTTGAACCATACCCTAATTGTAATTCAATAAGAGAGATCCCTTATTGCTGGTAAAGGTGTTGTTGATGAATATATTGCAGAACCGCATCTGGAATTAAATCCTGACACGAGTCACCGGAGCTTAATTTTTCGCGGATTTCGGTTGCAGAGATATTTACCAGTGGGGTATCCCCAATAAAAATATACCCATTTGCTACTTGGTTTAAGGCAATAGGGTCTGTTGTTTGATGTTCTAACAGCCAATTTTGCATTTTAGGGTCGGTAAACTGTGTGGCATACCCCGGTCGGGAACAAACCAATAAATGGCAGTTATCAAGTATGTGATCCCAGCCGTGCCATTTATTAATCGACAATAAGGAATCTTGACCAATAATAAACGCCAGGGGTTTTTCTGGCCCAATTTCTTGGCGTAATTCAACCAGTGTTTCTATCGTGTAAGAAGGGCTGTTTTTTTCTAGTTCACGCGTATCGATAGCAAATAAAGGTGCATTTTGAATCGCGAGTTTCACCATTTCTAAACGTTGTGATGGAGTCGCTTCTGGCTGTGGGCGATGGGGGGGAACGTGGTTAGGTAACAAGATAACTTTTTCGAGACCAACTTGTTGGGCAAGGGCTTGCACCGGACGTAAATGACCAAAGTGAATGGGGTCGAACGTCCCACCGAATAATGCTAGCAAGTTATGTTGTTTTGAAAAGGAATTACTCATGAATAAAATTCTCTGCAAATGCTTTACCACATAATAGCATAGACAGTGACTGCAGGTCAGGCCATGGAGAATGGCTAAAATCTTGTTTAATATTGATTTCTGCTTGCGTTAATAACATTAATGCAGATTGTAATTGATGCAATGTTAAACGTTGTAAAGCTTCCGTGAGCACACCTCGGCGGTTTTGCCACACTTTGTGTTGATCAAATAATGTCTTTAATGGGGTTGTTGCAGATTGGCGTTTCAATGTAATAAGCAACATGAGATCACGTTGGATTGAACGCAATAAAATAACAGGCTCGACATCTTCTTGTTGCAGTTGCTCTAAAATATGCCATGAACGGCGGGACTTACCAGACAATAGGGCATCAACCCAATGGTAGGGGGTAAAATGCGCAGAATCATTAACGGCACTTTCGACCCGAGGGTAGGTGAGTTTACCATCTGGATAAAGAAGAGACAGCCGCTCAAGTGCTTGTGCCAAACCAAGTAAATTCCCTTCATAGCAGTAACAAAGTAGCTGGTTAGCTTCGGTTTCTAACGAAAGCCGCATACTGTAGGCGCGTTTAGAAACCCATTGTGGCAACCGCTGATATTCAGGAGTTAGGCAGCTGATATAAATAGCATCTTGGCTAATTGCTTTAAACCAAGCACTGTTTTCTTGTGCTTTAGTAAGCTTATGACCGCGTAACACAAGAAGGAGATCTGAATGCAGTAGTTGTGCCAGTTGGTTCAGCTTTTCAGCCATGGCAGCGTTAGGGCCATTTTCGGGCAATAACAGAGTCAGAGTTTGACGGCTTGCAAATAGGCTGAGAGCTTGGCAGAGGCTAAAAATCTCATCCCAATCGGTATTTTGCTCAAGAGAAAACGAAAAATGCTCTTCAAAGCCTCGCTCTTGTGCGGCTTTTCGGATGGCATCTTGGCTTTCTTGAAGAAGAAGGGGCTCATTGCCCCAAATTAAATAGCGGCCTCTTAGAGACTCTTGTAACGAAGAGGCCAGCTGTTCAGGGTAAATACGCGTCATTATGGTTGAGTATTCGTATCAGCCGCTTGGTTTTTTGCTTTTTCAAGCTCTGCTGAATGAACAAGCAATAATTTACGCACGATATTACGTGCAGCTTGTTCTTGCATTTCTTGTCTAACAATTTCTTTCTCTGCATCTTTTGCAAGTGCTTCTAAAGGGTTGTCGAAGAAAGTGCGTTCAACACGGCTTTGTAATGGATATATTGCACCATCAGGCATTAAAACCTGCGCATTCATCACCAGTGTTAACTGTTTCTCCGCGGCTTTACCATCTTGATAAACGGATACAGTTTCTGTGTTTTCAGTCGAACCAATGACTTTCAAAATAGGAATGTTCGGACTTCCAGTTTCGAGAACCTTCACGTTACTGAGCCGTAGTTGCTCCCTGAGCGCTCTTGTGAGGTAGCCATATGGGTCACTTGAACTTAGCTGCAAAGTTCTCAGTTCCTCAGGAATTTGAGTTGTTCCTTGAAGACGAAAACCGCAACCTGCGGTGACTAGCACCGCCAGGCTCAAAAATAAAGTTATCAGATAACGCACCTGGCCTCCTTATCAGCCAACAACCTAATATTAACCTACAACAAGGTTTAGCAATTTGCCTGGGACATAGATTACTTTGCGGATGCTAACACCTTCAAGGTATTTCGCTACGCTTGGCTCATTTTTTGCCATGTCTAGGACAAACTCTTGGGTTGCATCAGCCGGAACGGTGATACGGCCACGCACCTTACCATTAACTTGAACGACAACCAGTTTGGTATCGTCAATCATGGCTTTTTCATCAGCAACAGGCCACTGTGCAAAGTCGATGTCCGTTTGGTGACCGAGTGCTTTCCACATCTCAAAGCAAGCGTGTGGAATGATTGGTGATAACATCAGCGTGATAGCCTCGAGAGACTCTTGGACTAATGCACGGTCTTGCTCAGTTTCTTGTGGTGCACGAACTAATTTGTTTAAGAATTCCATGACGGCTGCAATCGCGGTATTAAATGCATAACGACGACTGAAATCATCAGAGACTTTAGCAATTGTTTTGTGCAGATCACGACGTAAGTCTTTCTGTTCTGGTGTCAGTGCGCTGATATCTAAAGGCGAAGTGGCGCCTTTTTGAGAATGTTCATGCACTAAACGCCAAACACGACGAACGAAGCGGTTAGCGCCTTCAACGCTAGACTCTTGCCACTCAAGGGTTAACTCAGGTGGAGCCGCAAACATCATAAACAGACGAACAGTATCGGCACCGTATTTTTCGACCATCAATTGTGGATCAATACCGTTGTTTTTCGACTTAGACATTTTGCTCATACCGGTATACACCAGTTCATGGCCTTCACTGTCTACGGCTTTAGTAATACGGTTTTTGTCGTCACGTTCAACAATGGCATCTGCTGGGGATACCCAAACACGTTGGCCATCGCTGCCGGTGTAATAGAATGCATCAGCAAGCACCATGCCTTGGCACAGTAGACGTTTTGCTGGTTCATCAGAGTTAACTAACCCTGCATCACGCATCAACTTATGGAAGAAGCGGAAATACATTAAGTGCATGATGGCGTGTTCGATACCACCAATATATTGGTCAACCGGTAACCAGTAGTTTGCTGCCTCTGGGTTTAACATGCCTTCGTCATATTGTGGGCAGGTATAACGTGCATAGTACCAAGAAGATTCCATAAAGGTATCGAAGGTATCCGTTTCACGTAACGCAGGTTGACCATTAATGGTCATTTTTGCCCACTCAGGATCAGCTTTAATTGGGCTGGTAATGCCGTTCATCACGACATCTTCCGGTAGAATGACAGGTAATTGGTCTTCAGGAACAGGCACGACAGTACCATCTTCCAATGTTGCCATTGGGATTGGTGCGCCCCAGTAACGTTGACGTGAAACGCCCCAGTCACGTAAGCGGTAGTTTACTTTGCGTTGGCCTGCGCCCAGAGAAACGAGTTTATCTGAAATCGCATTAAAACCAGCTTGGTGGTCTAATCCATTGAACTCACCTGAGTTAATCAGGGAATTCTTCTCAGTCATCGCTTCTTGGGATAAATCAGGCTCATTGCCATCAGCATCAGCAATAACGGCCTTGATGGGTAAGTTATATTTGTGAGCGAATTCCCAGTCACGTTGGTCATGGGCAGGAACGGCCATAACCGCACCAGTACCGTATTCCATTAAGACAAAGTTAGCGACCCAAATTGGCAGCTTTTCTTGGGTTAATGGATGAATAACGAATAAGCCGGTAGCCATACCTTTTTTATCCATGGTTGCCATATCTGCTTCTGCAGTTTTGGTGTTACGGCACTCATCAATAAATTGGGCTAATTCTGGGTTATTTGTCGCAGCCTCTTTCGCCAGAGGGTGGCCTGCTGCAACAGCCACATAAGTTGCCCCCATAAAAGTATCAGGGCGAGTGGTATAAACTGTTAAGGTTTCATCACGGTCTGCAACATTGAATGTGATCTCAGTTCCTTCGGAACGGCCGATCCAGTTGCGCTGCATGGTTTTGACTTGCTCTGGCCAGTCATCTAATTTGTCGAGGTCGTTGAGCAGTTCTTCCGCGTAGTCGGTAATTTTAATAAACCACTGTGGGATTTCTTTGCGCTCAACAGGGGTGTCACAACGCCAGCAGCAGCCATCAACCACTTGTTCATTCGCCAAAACGGTTAAATCATGTGGGCACCAGTTAACCGCAGAGGTTTTTTTGTACACTAAACCTTTTTCATACAATTTAGTGAAGAACCATTGTTCCCAACGGTAATATTCAGGAGTACAAGTGGTGACTTCACGATCCCAATCATAACCGAAACCGAGCATTTTCAACTGGTTTTTCATGTAGTCGATATTGGCGTAAGTCCATGGCGCAGGAGCCGTATTATTTTTAACTGCAGCACCTTCAGCAGGCAGACCAAACGCATCCCAACCAATTGGTTGGAGAACGTTTTTCCCCAACAAACGTTGGTAACGAGAGATAACGTCACCCATGGTGTAGTTACGTACGTGGCCCATGTGTAGTCGACCAGAAGGGTAAGGTAGCATGGACAGGCAGTAGTATTTTTCTTTGCTGTTGTCTTCAGTCACTTTGAAAGTTGCTTTTTCATCCCAGTGACGCTGTACTTTAGGCTCTATATCTTCTGGACGATATTGTTCTTGCATGGCACCGATAATCCTATGGTGAATAAATGCTACATCTGTAGCGTGAATGTCTTTCTTAAATTGAGATCCGCATAGCATAGCGGATCTACACCGAAAACAACAATAGTTGATTAGCTGAACCTACGGGGGAAGCTGGATATTGCTTTTCGGGGAACGGATCAGGATATTTTACGCTGATAACCAAACAACTTAACTAAAAAACCAGTGAAATGGTAGTGGTTTGTTGAACTATTTCGGATCTGGGGCGTTGTTGTTGATTTATTTGTTAATAATATAGTGATAAGAGGAGGGAGCTAATAAGCTCCCTCTCTAATATTAATGAAGAATTTTTGCGAGGAAATCTTTTGCACGATCAGATTGTGGGTTAGCAAAAAAGTCTTCTTTTTTACTGTCTTCAACAATCTTCCCTTCATCCATAAAAATCACGCGATTAGCCACTTTCTTGGCGAATCCCATTTCATGGGTCACCACCATCATGGTCATGCCTTCATTGGCTAATTCAACCATAACGTCAAGAACTTCGTTGATCATTTCTGGATCTAGCGCTGAGGTCGGTTCATCAAATAGCATTGCTATTGGGTCCATACACAGTGCGCGAGCGATAGCGACACGTTGCTGTTGTCCACCTGAAAGTTGAGCCGGAAATTTATTGGCATGGCTAGATAAACCTACACGCTCCAATAATTTCAAACCTTTTGCTTCCGCTTCTTTTTTATCGCGGTTTAATACTTTAACTTGCGCTAATGTCAGATTTTCAATGATTGATAAATGAGGAAATAGCTCGAAGTGCTGGAACACCATTCCTACTTTAGAGCGTAATTTGGCTAGGTCAGTTTTTTTGTTATTTACTTGAATATCATTCACAAAAATCTCACCCTGCTGAATAGGTTCTAAACCATTCACTGTTTTTATTAATGTGGATTTACCAGAACCAGATGGCCCGCACACAACCACAACCTCACCTTTTTTAACTTCAGTTGTGCAGTCTGTAAGCACCTGAAATTGGCCATACCATTTGGATACATTTTTCAGGGTTATCATGAAACAGTCCTTTTCTTAAGATAATTCACTAACATAGAAGCGCCAAAACTAACAATAAAGTACACCAGACCCGCAAACAGTACCATCTCTACTTGTGTCCCATCACGCTCACCTATATTGGTGGCGGTACGGAAAAAGTCTGTCAAACTGAGCACATACACGAGGGATGAGTCCTGAAACAGTACAATCCCTTGAGTTAACAACAACGGCACCATGGCTTTGAAGGCTTGCGGTAATACGACGAGCCGCATGGTTTGCATATTTGTCATTCCCAATGCTAACGCAGCAGAGGCTTGCCCTCGAGAAATACTTTGAATACCAGCACGAATGATTTCAGAGTAATAGGCCGCTTCAAAAAGAGAGAAGGCTATCATTGCCGAAATTAAACGAATATCATTTTTTGGTGATAAGCCTAGAACATTTTGTAATAAGCTAGGCACAATTAAGTAGAACCACAGCAAAACCATGACTAGTGGAATGGAGCGAAATGTATTCACATACAAGGCAGCAAACCAGCTAATGGGTTTGAATGTGGATAACCGCATCACAGCAAGGACAGTACCCCACAAAATCCCCACCACTATCGCGGTCAGTGTAATTTTCGCGGTGACAATAAAGCCATCGATTAAGAAGGGCATACTCGGAGCAATTGAGCTCCAATCAAATTCATACATCATTTTACCGCCCTCCAATGGTGCCAGGTAAGCGAACTTTGCGCTCTAATAACGTCATCAAAATCATAATAATGACGTTAATTCCGACATAAGCTAACGTAATTGCGGTAAAGGATTCCCATGCGTGAGCAGAATAGTCCAATAGCTTTCCTGCTTGTGCCGCCATATCGACTAAACCAATGGTTGATGCAATGGCTGAGTTTTTGACCAAGTTCAGCATTTCAGACGTCATTGGTGGCAAAATTACCCGATAGGCGTTGGGTAATAAAACGTAGCGATAGGTTTGTGGCAAAGTGAGCCCCATTGCGAGAGCAGCGCTTTTTTGTCCTCTAGGTAGTGACTGAATGGCTGCACGTACTTGCTCGGTCATTCGTGCTGCGGTGAATAACCCAAGGCAAAGCATTGAGGAAATAAAGAATTGATAGTTAGGATCTAAGTCCATTTTAAACCAATCCCCGATTGAGCGAGGGAGAAGTTCTGGAATAACCAAATACCAAGTAAAAAATTGCACAATAAGTGGTACGTTGCGGAATAACTCTACGTAAGCAGTTCCTAAAAAGGCTAAAAAACGGTTAGGTACGGTACGTAAAATACCGAAAAATGAGCCGACTAAGAATGCGATGATCCAGGCACAAATAGAAAGTGTTACGGTGACTTCGAGGCCAGATATTAACCACCCTAAATAGGTGGTATTCCCAAACGGGGCTTCCTGAAGGAAAATCCCCCAATTCCAGTTAATAGACATGATGTTGACTTCCTGTGGGCAATGAAATTCCCGAATACTGTCGTAAAAGAGGATGCAAGGCGGGGAACGGCCGCCTTGCAATTCTTACTTCAGTAATACCCTGTTTGTCTTTTTATTAGTTTAATGCTTTGTCATTCGGTTCTTTAAATAAGGCTTTCATTTCATCGGATAACGTAAATTTCAGGTTCAGATTTTTTGGTGGAATAGGTTGATTGAACCAGCGGTCAAAGGATTTCTCAGCGACACCCGAGGTTTGTGCATTCGCAATGGTTTCATCGATAAGCACTTTAAATTGAGGGTCGTCTTTACGTAACATACAGCCGTAAGCTTCTTCAGTTTGTGGTTTGCCGACGATTTCCCAGATCTCTGGTTTTTTCGCTTTTGCTCGCTCACCTGCTAACAATGCGTCATCCATCATAAAGGCGACAGCACGGCCAGACTCTAAGGTACGGAACGAGTCACCATGGTCTTTCGCGCTGATAATGCGCATTTTCATGTTTTTTTCATCATTTAACTGATTCAACAGAATTTCAGAAGTTGTACCTGAGGTCACAACGACATTTTTACCTGCTAAGTCAGCAAAGTCTTTTACACCAGAGTCACCTTTGGTGAGCAAACGTGTCCCGACCACAAAGATCGTGTTAGAGAAAGCGGCTTGTTTTTGTCTTTCTACGTTATTGGTTGTTGAGCCACACTCAAAATCAAATGTGCCATTTTGCAGTAGTGGAATACGGTTTTGTGATGTAATTGGAATGAGTTTG
Organism: Providencia sp. PROV205; assembly: GCF_028479505.1. Taxonomy (NCBI): domain Bacteria; kingdom Pseudomonadati; phylum Pseudomonadota; class Gammaproteobacteria; order Enterobacterales; family Morganellaceae; genus Providencia; species Providencia sp. PROV205. Next base: position 41,094 of record NZ_JAMPNU010000023.1, read on the forward strand.
ACTTGCAGATCAGGCATGTTTAATTTTTTCTTCACTGCATCAACAATAGCATTTGAATAATCCTGTGAGTAACCCACCACTTTCTGGCTATTATCATAGTAAGAGAAAGGGACGGAAGATTCACGATGACCAACAACTATTACACCGTTGTCTTTGATTTTTTTCAGAGTGCCGTTTAACTCTTCTGCTTGGACTGCACAGGTTGCACCTAAAATCATCATCGATAATACAAGTTTACTTATACGCATAGTTACAACTCCTTTAGAACATCGGTGTAAACCCGTTGTAATTTTAAGGAGGTATCGTGAGATAACGCCTAAATTACTGTGGTTTTGTAGTGTTGTGTTTGCAAATGTTTCGCAGATTTAGATAATCCCGCGATTATTCGCTATATGTTTTATTGTTGTTAAAAAGTAATTAAATTTGTTAATTAATGAAAACGAATTGTTTCAATTTCGGGAGCTGTCTCGCATATTATTTGGGTAATTTTTGAATTACCGCACTAACATGGTGATTAGCCACTTAATATTGTCCTAAACTGATAGTCACGCACTATTAAGGTGCAAACTATCTTCGTATCATGCCATATATTGGATAAAGCAATTTACGTGCCGAGTTTTGATGGAACTGCATTTTTGTTCATTGGGAAGAGAATAATATTTGTAAAGTTAGCTGATGACACTTGTACGGAATATTTTGCTGTGTAAGATGTAACCTCTATTTAACTTATAGACGGTGTAACGGTATTAATCAAAGACTGGTTTTTATCGTTATGGTTATCAAAGTCGCATAATTAGTGTTATTTCAGGAAGTTATACCAAGATGCGCATGAACAGGCATTTAAAATTAGGTAAAGGATTAGTGATATTCGCCTGTCTGATGGTATTGATTTGTATGAATCAACGTGCCGTCGGAGAGCGCCTGCTCGCCAATTTTTTTGTGCCAGATGTCTTAGCTCAAGTGCAAATCAATACTGGGGCTAACCTTTCCTATATCGAACAATCACAAGTAAAACAAGCTGATAGCAGTAGTTCGCATCTTTCTAGTTGTGAACTGAGCGCCAAGTCATTAATGACTTTGTTACCTGTTGTGCTTGAACCATTCTTCTTTATGTTCCTTACTTTGGCTGCGCTAACTTTATTTTGTACTAATCTATTTATATCTAGAGCAAATAATGAAGAGAAGCATGCCCCTCCAAGAGTCAGAAGACACTTACAGTTTTGTAATCTTCGGAATTAACACACAACGAATAGGGACTGGTTTGTGTAATTTATTCTGGAGGAAACAATGCGTTTTTTAATTAATTCATTTTTTATATTTTTTGCACTATTTTCGAGCAGTTTATATGCTGCGGATACGGGGTGGTTGCAACCTGCGAATACGGGGTGGATGAATGACAACACTCCACGACATGCGCAGGTTAGGTTATTAAGTTCGGCGCAGGAAAATGGCAAAGTCGACATTTTGCTCGATGTAAAGCTTGATGAGGGCTGGAAAACCTATTGGCGTTCACCTGGTGAAGGGGGCGTTGCGCCTGAAATTGTGTGGTCATCACCTGTTGAAGCAACGGATTGGCAATGGCCAACACCAGGGCGCTTTGATGTCGCAGGTGTTTCAACTCAAGGTTACATGGGGGATATTGCCTTCCCCATTACAGTAACAAGTCATGAAAAGTTGGATAAACTTGAAGGTACGTTAACATTATCAACGTGTAGTAATGTTTGTATTTTAACCGATTATCCGTTTGAGCTCGATTTAACAGAGCCTGTTCCTGCTGACTTTACTTGGGCGTTTAATCAAGCCAAAGGTGCAGTTCCACCATCAAGTGGTTTAGTTGAGCAAACCAAAGTTGGTTTTGCGAATGATAAGCTAATCATTGAATTGCAGAAAAGCACAGGCAACGCGTGGGAACAACCGAATATTTTCACTGATGTGGTTGAAGGGGCGGCACTAGGCGTTCCTGTTATAGAAACATCAGGTGACCATTTAACAGCAACAATAGATGTCGGTGATGATTGGGGGGGCGATTCTCCCGATTTAACCGGAAAAACCCTCTCTTTTGTTGTTGCAGATGGTGATATTTCACAGCAAGTTAGCCATCAAGTTAGCCCATTTACTGGCACGATAGCGTCTAAAGTGAGCAGTGCTTCTTTATGGCAGGTGATGCTATTTGCCCTTTTAGGGGGGCTGATCCTTAATCTAATGCCGTGCGTACTTCCGGTGTTAGCAATGAAACTTGGCTCTGTATTGATGGTACCTAATGGTGAGCAAAAGACCATTCGCCGTCAGTTTTTATTGTCCTCTCTCGGTATTCTAGTTTCCTTTTGGTTACTGGCGCTCTTGATGACGTTATTACGAGTCGGTCAACAAGCTGTCGGTTGGGGAATTCAGTTCCAAAACCCGTGGTTTATCGGCTTTATGGTGCTGGTAACGGCGTTATTTACTGCGAATTTATTTGGCTTATTTGAAATCAACCTCGGTAGTAAGGCCAATACACGCTTGGCGACAGCTGGTGGTCATGGTAACAGTGGCCATTTTTGGCAAGGGGTATTTGCGACATTACTGGCAACGCCTTGTTCTGCACCATTTTTGGGCACCGCAGTGGCCTTTGCACTGGCAGCGCCAATGGAAGAGTTGTGGCTGATCTTCACGGCATTAGGTGCCGGTATGAGTTTGCCATGGCTACTTATAGCGGCTTTCCCAGTTATTTCTCGCTTACTACCAAAGCCTGGTATGTGGATGCTGAAGCTGCGTGCCGTTCTTGGGTTAATGATGCTGGTATCCAGTTTATGGTTAATTAGCTTATTAATACCACATTTTGGTGTCACTACCTCGACCGTGATTGCTGTCGTTTTCTTAGTGTTATTAGTGGTCTTTATCGCGATAAAACGCGGTGTAAGGGCGGCTATCTTACCATTTATATTATTTGCCGCTTTTGCTGGTGGGTTTGTTTGGATGACACAAGAACAGCATTCCGGTAGCCGTTCTCTTGTTAAAGATACCGTAAATTGGCAACCTTTGACTGAACAAGCGATTACGGCTGCACTGGCGGATAACAAACGTGTATTTATTGATGTCACCGCGGAATGGTGCGTAACCTGTAAGGCAAATAAATACAATGTACTGCTAAGGGATGATATCCAACAGCTGCTTAGTGAACCTGATGTTGTTGCTTTACGTGGTGATTGGACCAAACCTTCACCTGAAATTACGGCATTTTTACAAAAACGTGGGCAGGTTGCTGTTCCATTTAATCAAATTTATGGCCCTAACTTGGCCGAAGGCGAAGTACTGTCAACAATACTTGACCGTGAATCGCTAATATCCGTTATGAATCAGGCCAAAGGAGCCACAAAATGAAAAAAACAATTTTAGCTGTTTTATTTTCGTCACTAATGATTGGGTCAGTAGCACAAGCAGCACCTTTGAGTGCGGACCAAGAAGCACAAGTGCGTAAATTAGTGCGTGATACTTTGGTTGAAAACCCAGAAATTTTGGAAGAAGCGATTGTTGCCCTGCAAGCAAAACAAGGGGAAAAACAGCAAGCTCAAATGAAAGAAACCTTAAAAGCAGAGCAGGACGCTCTGTTTAATGACCCAACCAGTCCACGTATCGGTAAAAAAGATGCCAAGTTAGTTTTGGTTAACTTTACTGATTTTAACTGCCCATTCTGTAAGCGTTTCGACCCTCAACTGATGGATATTGTGAAAAAATATCCAAATGATGTGGCAGTGGTAATCAAATATTTACCATTTAAAGGCCAAACATCAATGGATTCAGCACAGTTAACCATGACATTGTGGCAAGAAGATCCGAAAGCATTTGAAGCTTTACATCACAAGTTTATGCAAAAACAGGGCATGCTATCAGATGCAAATATCAAAGATGCTCTCAAAGCTACTGGCAACGATAAATTGAAAGCGAGTGATAAGAGCCGTGATGGTATTCGCACTAATATGATATTGGCAGAAAAATTGGGCGTGAATGGAACACCAGCAACATTGGTGGGTGATGAGCTGATCCCAGGCGCTATTGATGCACAGCAGTTTGAGGCGGTAGTGAAGGAGCAGCTCGCTAAGCTCAAATAATCCTCGTTATCCTCGTCATACTTCGCGCTGTGGCGTTGTTGGCTTCGTTTACTAACCCTAGTCACATACTGATGTATGCTCCTAGGGCTTAGTTTCACTTGCCGCCTAGCCACAACACGAATTATTTAGAGGATAAAGAAAGTTTAAAGAGGAAATAATCCAAACTCTAGAATTAGAGGATAAAAATCAAATATCTTAAATAAGTACTAGAGCATCAATTTCAATTGAATGTTTTGGTTTCTTACATCTTTGATTTGTACTATTTGATAACAAATAGGTAAATAACGGTATGAATAGACTAAAAAAGTGGTCTAAAGAAATTATTGTTTTGGCAATTATTTTATTTATTGCCTTTACGGTGATGGATTTATGGCGCAAGCCACAAACCCTTGCGCCCGTATTATTGGAACAGCACACGCTAGTGAATGGTGAGAGCGTTTCTCTAGCTGAATTAAGCAAAGAAAAACCAATACTGGTTTATTTCTGGGCGACGTGGTGTGGGGTATGTAATTTGACTTCGCCAACGGTATCAGAATTAAGCCAATCAGGTATGCCAATTATTTCAGTAGCGATACGCTCAGGTGAAACATCTCGCTTAATCAAGGGAATGGAAAATAAGGAATTAACGTTTCCTGTGATTAACGATACCAGTGGTCAGCTTTCCAATGCGGTTGGGGTCAGCGCAACTCCTACATTTATGGTGATTGATAACGGTGAATTAGTTAGCTTTACATCGGGTTGGACTAGCTCTTATGGTCTAAAAATGCGTATGTGGTTGGCATCTTTTTAACTTTCTACCATCCCCTTTGACCTAAAAAAGGGGACTTTTCTGCCTATAAGTTTAATTTATCATTATGGTAAACTCATTCGGCTATATAAATAATAAAATAGGTGAATGGGATGGTTATGTTTAAAAAAGTGGTTGGATTATTTCTAGGTGCGGTATTAATTACGGGATGCTCCCCTGAGGTGGAAGAAAAAACAACAACGAAACAGCCGTCAGAAACGATAAAAAATTCAAAAATAGAACAGCGTTATGATGAAATAAAAGCCAATTCGACAGAAGATAAAATCAATGCTTTTAATGCAAAAGGGGATGATGACCCAACGATGTTACGGGGTATTTTTCTGTCTGATATGGCTAAATCCTTACCTATGTTAATCGACGATGTAACACTATTGACGGAAGTGACTGCTAAAAATGGCATGTTATTTTACCAATATACTATCAAAGGGATCCCTGACAATATATTGGAAGGTGATAACTGGCAGCAAAATATGCGTGAGATTTTAAACCGCAACTACTGTGATAAAAATGCAGGCATGGATATATTGCATGAAATGTTCCCCGAAGGTATTACGCATAATTATCATAAGTCTAACAAACTCATTTTTACCTATATTGTGACCCCTGCGATTTGCCAATAGCATTCATTAGAGCGCCTGATAATATTTATTTATCAGGCATATCAATTACTAAAATTCTAAATTACGAATAAAACGGTAATCCGCGGATTGTGGTTTTAAACGATACAAATTAGCGGGGCGGCCGCGCTCGTGGCGTTTTTCTCCGGTATCAATCAACAAATCCGCTTGTTCGAGTCGGCGCCTAAACGATTTATTTTGCAAAGGCTTACCAATCAAAACTTCATGGACATGTTGTAGTTCAGCTAAGGTAAAAATGTCAGGGAGTGCGAAACCTGGAACGATTGAGTAGAGTGATTTTTGCTTTAGACGTTCTCTTGCTTGTTGATAGAGTTTGAAGTGGTCAAATGCAAGAGAAAGTTGATCAATTTCATCAATAGAGACCCATTTTACAGAATCCACTGTATCAATATGCGCTTCGCAGGCTTGGTAAGCAATTAGAGCAGTATAGCAAACAGTGACAGACCAGCCTCGAGGGTCTCGTTGGTGGTTTCCTTCTGTACAAAGTTGCTCAACATAGGGGGGAATAACCCCCGTTTTTTCTTTCAGCTTACGTAAAACAGTCTCTTCTAAATTTTTATCATTTGTTTCATCAATAAAACCACCCGGCAGCCCCCACTTTCCTTTTTCAGGAAAATTAGCGCGCTCGACAAGTAATACTTTCAGCGTGTTTTCATGATAGGTAAATACTACAGCGTCGACAGTGATAAGCGGTGATAGAAATTTTTTTCTATCGTAGTGAGCTAAAAATTCTTTTTCATTCATTTGGTTATCACTCAAAGTCTGATTGGCATTGATGAATAAACTATACGCTAAAAAACAGTTAATGTCATTAAGACAATTATTGCTTGACTAATTAATGTCTATAGGACAATAATTAATTAAGGTCATAAAGACAATAATGAGGGATCCACTATGATTAACTTTAAATATTTCAAAGCAGACTCATCGACTTTTGTTATTCAATCAGTGAATGGGAAAGTGCGTAAGCAAGGTAAGGGGCTCAGTTTTTGGTATAACTCCGATAAAACGTCCATTGCGGCGCTTCCATTGAATGCACAAGAAGCCCCATTTATTTTTAATTTACAAACAGCTGATTTCCAAAGTTTACGTATTCAAGGGCAAATTTCTTTTCAGGTAAAACAGCCCGAAAAAACAGCGGACGTCTTAAATTTTAACTTATCTAAGGACGGGAAAAGTTACGCTTCAGAAGACCCCATTAAATTAAATGATCGAGTTGTACGAGCAGCTCAAACCGTGATCCAAGCCAAAATACAAACCACTTCACTGCGGGACGCATTATTAATTAGCCAATCATTAGTTGTTTTGGTGAGCCAGCAACTCGCCGTACAGGCGGTCATAGAGTCTCTAGGTATTGAAATCTTGGATGTTTCTATCTCAGCCATTGCACCGTTACCTGAAACGCTTAAAGCATTAGAAGCACAAGCGAGAGAATCCATACTGAAAGAGGCTGATGATGCCATTTATGCAAGACGCAAATTTTCTGTCGAACAAGAGCGCACAATCAAAGAAGCGGAATTAGAAACCGACTTATCTGTTCAAGCCAAAGAACAACAAATTGAAGAGGCGCGCCTTGATAATGAGCGGAAAATATTGCGAGAGCGAGCAGAAATCGAGCAAGAGAAGTTAATCGCACAAGTGAATGCAGAAGCAAAACGTAATGAATTGGTTGCGCTTAGTGTTGAAAACCAACGCATACAGTCGGATGCAGATGCTTACTCTATTGAATCTAAAATGAAAGCCTATAGCCAATTACCGGTGGAAAACTTAAAAGCATTAGCGTTAGCGAAAATGGGACCAGAACAATTGATGGCGATGGCATTTGAATCATTAGCACAAAATGCCGGTAAGATTGGTGAGCTCAATATATCGCCTGATTTATTTGGCCAGCTAATGAAGAAAGGGGGTAAATAATGCAAAGGAATAATGACGTACGTTTTGTCTTAGTGATGCGTAAAACACGTTTGCAGGAATTGATTGAGCGCTTTAATACTTGGCCTCAAGCTAAATTTTACTTGGAACACAACCATGTTGAGGTGAGTGACTACTTAAATGAACATGACTTATATCAACGCCAATTAATACAAGCCGAATCGATATTGAAATCATTAGGTAGATTTCAATTATTGGAACGAAAATTATTACCTAGTTACCAATTTTCTAAACACGATATTGTTATCGTGATTGGCCAAGATGGTTTAGTGGCGAACACCTTGAAGTACTTAAACGGACAACCCGTTATCGCTATTAATCCAGATCCTGAACGGTGGGATGGTCAGTTGCTTCCTTTTGAAATAGGCCAATTGCAGGAAGTGGTGATGAATACCTTAAAAGGAAAAATAGAGCAAAAAATGGTGACTTTCGCCCAGGCAACGACCAATGACGGGCAATCGCTACTCGCGGTGAACGATTTATTTATTGGTCCGAAAAGCCACACATCGGCACGTTATTTATTAAATTGGAATGGGGAGCAAGAGTTTCAATCATCCTCTGGCATTATTATATCGACAGGACTTGGGTCAACAGGTTGGTTTCAATCTATTTTAGCGGGTGCGCAGGCAATTATGGGGGGAAATAATCATCCGTTGGCAAAAGGATTTGGCTGGGGAGAAAGTAAATTACAGTTTAGTGTTAGGGAGCCATTTTTAAGTAAAACAACAGGAACGAGATGGGTATTTGGTACGATTGAGCCGGGTAGCCCGTTAGCTGTTGAATCATTAATGCCCCATAACGGTGTTATTTTTTCCGATGGCATTGAAGATGATTTCTTACAATTCAATTCAGGTTGTATTGTGACAGTGAAAATTGCGGATCTACAAGGGTTACTGGTTGCATAGTCAATTACCCCACCTCATTGATAGGTACTGAGGTGGGGCCAATATCGTTATTTTTGGCGCCTATTCATAGCAAAACCGAGAATACCAAATATAACGACCACTCCCCACATCGGATAATGACTCCAACGTGCGTAAGGTGTTAGTCCAGTTGTTGGTGTGACTTCAGTGGCAAGCGCCGCTGTTTTAAATTGCGGTAGCATGTCTTGTATTGAGCCATCTGCACTGATCACCGCAGTTATCCCGTTATTGGTAGAACGTAATAATGGGCGTCCCAATTCTAATGAACGCATGCGCGCCATTTGGAAATGCTGCCATGGGCCGATAGACTGACCAAACCATGCATCATTGGAGACGGTAAGTAAGTAATCGCTATCAGGTTTAAAGTTATCCCTGACTTGTGTACCTAAAATAATTTCATAGCAAATAGCGGCAGTTAGATGAATATTACCAACCGCTAATTGCGCTTGCTCATAATCGCCACGGCTAAAACCTGACATCGGCAAATTAAAGAATGGTGCGATAGGGCGCAGCAAATCTTCTAAAGGTACATATTCACCAAATGGCACTAAATGGTGTTTGTTATAGCGGTTTTTAGATGGATATAAATACGGGTTTTTATCTCCTAATACAATGATTGTATTATAAAAAGTATATTCACCGTCTATCGGGCGTGCATCCACAATTCCAGTAATTAACTGGGTGTTTGACTCTGCCAATAATTGGTCGAGAGATTTAAGCCACGTTTGGTTATCGAGCTCAACAGAAGGCACCGCTGATTCAGGCCAAATAATCAAAGACGCTTTTCCGATATAAGGGCGAGAGAGCTCCATATAGGTGTCTTTGGTTTTTTGTAAGAAGCTGGCTTCCCACTTCATTGATTGGGGAATGTTGCCTTGAACCAATGCCACTTCCATTTTCTTGCCTTCAAGGGGGGTAAACCATTGTACATTTTTGGCGATTAATGGGGCAAAAATTAAGGCAGCTGCAACGGCGAGCGAGATAAAGCTGCGACGTAGGATAGCGAGTACTAACAGACCACTAATGCTAAATAAAAGCAATGTGATCATTTCTACCCCAAATATAGGGGCGAGAGCTTTCATCGGCCCATCAATTTGGCTATAACCAAATTGTAGCCATGGGAAGCCAGTTAATACCCAACCACGCAGAAATTCAGTGACTTGCCAGAGAGCTGGCGCCATAAAAACGAAACGCCAAATATTGGCTTTAGGAGCAAGCTTAGCCAGTAAACCACCAAATAGGCCAGTATAAAGCGCAAGGTAAGCGGCTAATAAAATAACAATAAATACGTTTACAGGGCCCGGCATGCCACCAAAATCGGCAATACTTACGTAAACCCAGTTAACACCACTACCGAATAAGCCAAATCCCCAAGCGAAGCCAATAGCAAAAGATTGTTTGGCTGTACGCTGCAAGGTCAGTAGTTGGAGGAAAAGGATAGAAAGCAGTGCGGCAGGCCAGATGTCGAAAGGCGAAAAAGCCAGTGTTCCACTGGCTCCGAAAATTAAAGCCAGCAGTAACCGCAACCGCTGGCTTTGATAAATAAACGTTGAGTTCATTAAGTCTGTTCTTCTTCCAAAGTTGGAACCGGAGCGTCGTCTGGAATTTTCACGTGAAGCAGAAGGATCCTGCGGCTGTCAGCCATAGCAACTTTAAATTGGTAGTTATCTATCGTGATGACTTCACCACGGGAAGGCAGGTGTCCAAAGGCTTGCATAACGAGGCCACCGACGGTATCGACTTCATCGTCACTAAAATGAGTCCCAAAGGCTTCATTGAAATCTTCAATCTGTGTAAGGGCTCGGACAGAATATGAATGACGGCTGAGTTGACGAATATCAACATCGTCTTGGTCGTCATATTCGTCTTCAATTTCGCCTACGATGAGCTCTAAAATATCTTCAATGGTCACTAGACCAGAAACGCCACCAAACTCATCGATCACGATAGCCATATGATAGCGTTGAGAGCGGAATTCTTTGAGTAGTCTGTCTACTCGCTTACTTTCAGGGACAACAACCGCTTGGCGTAATACCTTATCGATGCTAAAAGGCTCTGCGTCGGTACGCATAAATGGCAGTAAATCTTTTGCCATCAATAACCCTTCGATATGGTCTTTGTCTTCACTAATAACAGGGAAGCGTGAGTGAGCAGAGTCAATAATGACATCAAGGCACTCATCAAGCGTTTGATTACGTTTTAAGGTAACAATTTGGGAACGCGGGATCATAATGTCGCGTACGCGCTGATCCGCGATATCCATTACCCCTTCAAGCATTTCGCGGGTATCAGGATCGATCAAATCGTTCTGTTCAGAGTCGCGGATTAATTCGACTAAATCATCACGATTTTTAGGTTCACCATGGAATAGGTGATTTAACAGTGCAAAGAACCCTTTCTTAGGACCAGGGTTATCGCTACTCGAAGAGTTATCGTCGCTCATGGCGGTTAATTTAATATTCCTCAAAAAAATACTCGTCATACTTCGAACCGCAGCGTTGTTGGCTGAACTCACTTACCCTAGTCACATACTTGTGTATGCTCCTAGGGATAAGCCTCGCTGGCCGCCTAGCTGCAATTCGAATTATTTAGAGTATTCACTCGTCGTATTTCGAACCGCAGCGTTGTTGGCTGCACTTGGTGCAAAAGTAGCCCAAGTTAAAGTATTTGGAGCTTAGGTTAGTTAATAAAAACAGCTTACTGGATTCTTTTTTAGCATAAAATTGACGGTTTATCTGCAAAATAACCGTCAATTTTTTGTAAAGTAATGCTTTCTATAAGAAAGACATCTCAAAAAATTATAGTTAGGTCACTCTTTTTCTGCAAGGTATGGGTCTTCATAGCCCAATTCAGCCAGAATTTCGGTTTCTAAACCTTCCATTTCTTCAGCTTCATCATCTTCAATATGATCATAGCCTAAAAGATGAAGGCAACCATGAACAACCATGTGCGCCCAGTGTTCTTCTGCCGTTTTTTGTTGCTCAATAGCTTCTTGTTCAACGACTTGGCGACAAATAATTAAATCACCGAGCAAAGGCAGCTCAATTTCTGGCGGAGCTTCAAAGGGGAATGACAACACGTTAGTCGGTTTGTCTTTGCCACGATAGGTTAAGTTCAAGTGATGGCTTTCAGGCTCATCAACTACCCGAATAGTGACTTCACTTTGCGCTTGGAATTTAGGTAAAACAGCGGTTAACCAACGCTGAAACTCGGCTTCCGAAGGTAAACCATCAGGGTTTTCACACGCAATTTGTAAATCGAGAATGATGTCAATGCCACTCATTTATAGGTTTTCCTGCTTTTCAAATTGCTTCTGTTGTTCTTTTTCTTCACGTAATTGTTGGCGACGTTTATTGTCTTGTTCTTCCCATGCTTCATAAGCCATGACGACTTTTGCAACGACGGGATGGCGAACCACGTCTTCGCTGTGGAAGAAATTAAAGCTTAAATCATCCACTTCAGAAAGCACTTCAATGGCATGACGTAACCCTGATTTACTACCGCGAGGTAAGTCAACCTGAGTAATATCACCCGTCACAACCGCTTTGGAATTAAAGCCAATACGTGTTAAAAACATTTTCATCTGTTCGATGGTGGTGTTTTGGCTCTCATCTAAAATAATAAAAGCATCATTCAACGTACGGCCACGCATATAGGCCAGCGGCGCGACTTCAATAACATTACGCTCAATCAGTTTTTCAACTTTTTCAAAGCCTAACATTTCAAATAGCGCATCATAAAGTGGACGTAGGTAAGGGTCGACTTTTTGGCTGAGATCTCCCGGTAAAAAACCCAGTTTCTCGCCTGCTTCAACCGCTGGACGGGTGAGCAAAATACGACGAACCTCTTGGCGCTCTAACGCATCTACAGCCGCTGCGACCGCTAAGTAGGTTTTCCCTGTACCCGCAGGGCCAATGCCAAACGTTATATCATGGTCTAAAATATTGGCGATATATTGCGCTTGATTTGGGGTGCGTGGTTTGATCACACCACGTTTAGTTTTAATATTCACCGCTTTACCGTAGTCAGGAATGCTATCGGCAGATTGCTCTAAAACGCGGCTATCCATAATGGCTAAGTGAATGTTTTCAGGGTCGATATCAGGGATCACACCGCGCACGGGCGCGGTATCGACATACAGTTGACGCAAAATTTTGCTTGCCGCTTGAACATTCAGTGGCTTACCCGATAACTTAAAACGGTTATCACGGCGATTAATTTCGATAGCAAGACGGCGTTCTAGCTGCTTGATATTATCGTCAAATGGCCCGCAGAGGCTCATTAAACGCTGGTTATCTGCGGGTTCTAGAAAGATCTCTTGTGTTGCGATTTGCAAATTTTTTGTCTCGGTCACTGAATATCCTATGGTTGCGGCTTAGGGTTGAAAGCTACCAACACCTAGCTCATCTTCTTTACGGGTACGTGCAATAACAGACTCTGGCGATTCATGAACGCGAAGACCCATTTGGTCTTCTGTACGAATGACTTTACCGCGTAATGAGTTGGTATAGACATCCACAATTTCGACATCCACAAATTTACCGATCATATCCGGTGTGCCTTCAAAGTTTACCACACGGTTATTTTCAGTACGTCCAGACAGCTCCATGACGTTTTTACGTGATGTTCCTTCAACTAAGATACGTTGAACGGTTCCCACCATTTGTCGGCTGAAGCTTAACGCCTGCTGATTAATACGCTGTTGCAGTAAGTATAGACGCTGTTTTTTCTCATCTTCAGTTACATCGTCAGGTAAATCTGCTGCTGGCGTGCCAGGACGTGCGGAATAGACAAAGCTGTAGCTCATATCAAAATTCACGTCTGCAATCAGTTTCATGGTTTTTTCGAAGTCATCGGTTGTTTCACCGGGGAAGCCCACGATAAAGTCTGAGCTGATTAGAATACCAGGGCGTGCTTCACGCAGTTTGCGAATAATGGCTTTATATTCGAGTGCGGTGTGTGCACGTTTCATCATGGTCAGGACGCGGTCTGAGCCACTTTGCACTGGGAGGTGCAAGAAGCTGACTAATTCAGGGGTATCGCGGTAGACTTCGATGATATCGTCAGTAAATTCAATTGGGTGGCTAGTGGTAAAGCGCACACGGTCGATACCATCGATAGCCGCGACTAAACGCAGTAATTCTGCAAATGAGCAAATTTCACCATCAAAGGTTTCACCGCGGTAGGCATTCACGTTTTGACCTAGCAAGTTAACTTCACGTACACCTTGTGCAGCTAACTGCGCGATTTCAAATAGAATATCATCACAAGGGCGGCTAACTTCTTCACCACGGGTGTAAGGCACTACGCAGAAAGTACAATACTTGTTACAGCCTTCCATAATCGAAACGAATGCGGTTGGGCCTTCAGCACGAGGTTCTGGCAACCGGTCAAATTTTTCAATTTCAGGGAAGCTGATATCGATAACTGGGCTGCGCGTACCTTGAACTTGGTTTATCATCTCAGGCAAACGGTGCAACGTTTGCGGGCCGAAAACGATGTCAACGCTTGGCGCACGTTGGCGAATAAAATCCCCTTCTTGTGAAGCGACACAGCCGCCTACACCAATAATAATGTCAGGGTTTTTGTCTTTAAAGAATTTCCAACGACCAAGTTGATGGAAGACTTTTTCTTGTGCTTTTTCACGAATTGAACAGGTATTAAGCAGTAATAAATCTGCTTCTTCTGCAACTTCAGTGAGTTGATAACCATGGGTATTTTCTAATAAAGAAACCATTTTGGATGAGTCATACTCATTCATCTGGCAACCCCAAGTTTTAATGTATAGCTTTTTATTCGTCGACATGTCGTATATCCGGTGTTTTCGAAGCGGCTAGTGTAATGGACTCCGAAACGCGTTGTAAATCCAAAGTCCTACCCTTTATATTTGGGAAGTCGCATGCATTTTGATTAAGGACATCATTGTATGATGGGATAAATGCAAAGATATTTAAAATAATATCACTACACGAAATCTAAGGGCAGGCAATTTGCCTATTGTTTTAAAATTAGCACGTATTGTATTCATTTGCGGCATCAGTGACCAGAGGATGTTGCAAAATTGTGGTTGTTTTTTGTGCAAATTAAAGTGTTTTCAGTAAAATACACTATTTGTAAGGTTATAAAGAAGAGGGAAACCAATGACCTCTAAGTCTTCAATGCCTATATTTCCTGTGAGAATCATCATTTTTCGGTACAATACCTTTATCAACGTGGTCACTGTTATCAAATAATAACCTTTATTAAACAGAGACCTTTATTAAACAGTAAATAGTAGCGAACGTATGAATAAATTAATCGAATCTTATGATGTTGTCGTCGTTGGTGCAGGTATGACTGGCGCGGCAGCAGCATTGGGCTTTGCTCAAGAAGGCATGCGAGTCGCTTTGCTTGAAAAAGCACAACCTGCGGCCTTTGACTCACAAAGTGCTCCTGATGTTCGTATTTCTGCGATTAGCCGCGCTTCTGTTGAATTGTTGGAACAATTAGGTGCTTGGCAACATGTGAAAGCAATGCGGAGTGCGCCATATCGCCAGTTAGAAACATGGGAAGAGCCCGATAGCAATGTGGTTTTCGATGCTCAAAGCCTTGGGTTGCCTGAACTCGGTTTTATGGTAGAAAACCGTGTGTTACAACTTGCATTGTGGCAAGAATGTGAAAAATACAGCAATCTAGACCTTGTCTGTCCTGCGAGACTTATCAATTTATATCAATCTAAGCAGCAAAAAGAGTGGATGTTAGCATTAGATGATGGCCGAACTTTGCAGGCTAAGCTTGTTGTCGGCGCCGATGGTGCGAACTCGCAAGTTCGCAAAATGGCAGGGATTGGTAGCCGAGGCTGGCAGTATCGCCAATCATGCATGTTAATTAGCATTCAAACACAACAGCCTCAGCAAGATAAAACATGGCAGCAGTTTTTCCCTTCAGGGCCTAGGGCATTTTTACCTCTGTATGATAATTGGGCTTCATTAGTCTGGTATGACAGTCCCGCAAAGATTAGGCGTTTACAAGGTATGTCAATGGAACAGTTAACTGGAGCGGTTTCTGAAGCCTTTCCTGAACGTTTAGGGCCGATTACGGCGATAGCTTCCGGGGCATTTCCACTGACCCGCCACCATGCAAGTCGATATGTGATGGACGGATTAGCACTGATTGGCGATGCAGCCCATACCATCAACCCATTAGCGGGGCAGGGGGTGAATTTAGGCTACCGAGATGTTGATGCTCTGCTGAAAGAAGTGGTTTACGCGCGTGAATACATACAGCCTTGGCATTCCCTTGATGTATTAAAACGTTATCAACGCCGTCGTTTGCCTGATAATTTAATCATGCAAGCTGGAATGGATGTGTTTTATATGGCATTTAGTGAAAAGTTACCGGGATTGAAAATAGTTAGGAATCTTGGGTTGATGGCGGCACAGCGCGCCGGAGAAGCAAAAAAACTGGCGCTGAAGTATGCGTTAGGGTTATAGAACTTATCTTAGATATATAAATAGGCCGCAAATTAGCGGCCTATTTATTATTAAATGGAGAAGTTAGTGCTATTTATTATTGGCTAAATCAATCGGCTGAATGTTGCTTGTATCTGTATTGATGTTGTCATCTTCAGTAATCACTGAATCTAAAGTTTCATTTTTTGCTGAAAAGGCATGAGCCAGCTTTTCTGTGTCGAGTTCTTTTTCCCAACGTGCAACAACGATACACGCACATGCGTTGCCGACTAAGTTAGTTAAAGCGCGGCACTCAGACATAAATCGGTCGATACCTAAAATAAGCGCCATACCTGCAACAGGAACGCTTGGTACCACCATCAAAGTGGCTGCTAAGGTAATAAAACCTGCACCCGTTACACCAGCTGCCCCCTTCGAGCTTATCATGGCAACTAGCAGCAATGAAATTTGTTCCCAAATAGTCAGTTCAATATTGGTGGCTTGGGCAATAAATAATGCGGCCATCGTCATGTAGATGTTGGTGCCATCAAGGTTGAATGAATAACCAGTAGGGATCACTAAGCCTACAACAGATTTTTCACACCCCGCATGTTCCATTTTTCGCATTAAACTTGGTAATGCGGCCTCAGAAGAAGAAGTTCCTAATACTAACCAGAGTTCATCTTTGATGTACTTAATCAGTTCAATGATTGAGAAACCGTTATATTTGGCTACCGCCCCCAACACCAGTAAGACAAATAGCAGTGATGTTATATAGAAAGTCATAATCAGCATCATTAAGTTGCCGATAGAGGATATTCCATATTTACCAATGGTAAATGCCATTGCACCGAATGCCCCGATAGGGGCGAGTTTCATTAGCATCGCCACCATCTTGAATACAGGCTCTGAGAAGTTTTGTAGCAGTTTTACTATTGGCTCACCGTGTTTACCTGTTGCTGCGAGTGCTAATCCGAAAATGATAGAAATAAACAGAACTTGTAGGATGTTACCGTTGACCAATGGACTAATGACGGTATCAGGGATGATATTCATCAAAAAGCTGACAATCGAGGATTCGTGTGCTTTTTCAACGTAGGTGGCAACTTTGCTGCTATCCAAAGTCGCAGGGTCAATATTAAGCCCCGAGCCTGGACGAATGATATTCGCGACGATAAGACCGATGATGAGAGCAATTGTCGAGAAAGTGATGAAGTAGAGCATTGCTTTACCTGCGACACTTCCCACGGCCTTCATGTTTGACATCCCTGATATACCAGTGACAACAGTTAAGAAGATAACTGGCGCGATAATCATTTTAACGATTTTGATGAATGCATCACCAAGCGGTTTTAATGACTCTCCAATGTCTGGAAAAAAGTGACCAAGTGCTATACCCAGAACGATGGCTACTATCACTTGAACATATAATATTTTATATATTGGTTGCTTTATCATGTTTCGCATAAATTTTCTCTGTAAAAATGTTGCGTTTGGTAATTTATAATTATTAGGTTTAAAACTTTTATTAGAGTTTTTGGGAGCTAATTTAGTTGGAATGGAGGAAGGGGCTGAATTCATTAGTACCAGGGGGTGATAATAATTTGACTGGTAATAATCATACCTAACTACAATTCTAGGGAAGGTTACCACTTTAAATGGTTACATAGAAATGATTGAAGTCACATATTTGATAGAAAAGTTACCCAAACGTAAATTTTATAGGGTAAATGTTGCCCTAAGATCACTTTTAGCGATTAAGTTGCTACTTATTTAGTGGTGTTGGGATTAAATAAATAAAGATATCGCCAAAAAATAATCAGTTAAGCTAAAAAACAGAGGTGAAAATATAGAAAACAGTGGAAATGAATCCCCTGTTTATTAAAAAACGAACGTGTCTGCTGTTTTTTTATTTTTTATTTCATTTATCAATAAAAGTGATAAGAGAGATTAGAGGTAGGGTTTTGTACATAAATACGTTATGCCTAAATGCACTGCGGGGTATTAAGGGAAATCTAATTTATGGGGGATTAAAGAGAGAATGGCTGGGGTACCAGGATTCGAACCTGGGGATGCCAGGATCAAAACCTGGTGCCTTACCGCTTGGCGATACCCCAACAAAAAGAAATGGTAGCTACGACGGGATTCGAACCTGTGACCCCAACATTATGAGTGTTGTGCTCTAACCAGCTGAGCTACATAGCCATTATAATTTCTTTGAAATGATTGTTTGCAACAAGAAGGGAAAGTAGATGGCTGGGGTACCAGGATTCGAACCTGGGAATGCCAGGATCAAAACCTGGTGCCTTACCGCTTGGCGATACCCCATCCGGGAAATTCTACTATTGATTGTATTAAGATGGCTGGGGTACCAGGATTCGAACCTGGGAATGCCAGGATCAAAACCTGGTGCCTTACCGCTTGGCGATACCCCAATCTTAAATTCAATACTACCGAGAAGGAAATGGTGCGGGAGACAAGACTTGAACTTGCACACCTTGCGGCGCCAGAACCTAAATCTGGTGCGTCTACCAATTTCGCCACTCCCGCAAAATAATGGTGGCTATGACGGGATTCGAACCTGTGACCCCAACATTATGAGTGTTGTGCTCTAACCAGCTGAGCTACATAGCCATCTTTTTTTGCATAACCTTCGTCGGCGTTGCGGGGCGCATTATGCTAATTACAGACACGACAGTCAACAGCTTTTTGCACTATTTTTCAGAAAATGCGTCTGTTTGTTTGATGAATAATCATTTTGTCGATAAAGCCAGCAAAAAACAAGCCCATATTTGAAAAAAATCACTTTTTATCTTACCTGTTAGATAAATGTAATTTGGTGACGCGTGAAGTAATACAGTGAAAGGGCGCAAAAATTTGTAACAGGAACAAAGCAGGAAGAATACGAAGCGATTGAAAAATAGCCTATGAAACGAAACGTTCAAATTATTGCTAATAAAAAAGCAGGTATCTCGACCTGCTTTAAAGAAAACAACGGTAAAAATTAGCTTTCAAACAGTTTTTGTAATAATTCACCATTGAGCATCGCGCGTTTTGTGAGAGCGAAAGCGCCTATTGCCGAGTTGTGAACCAACTGTGATGTCACGATAGGGAGATTTTCCCGAAACCCTTTTAAGGCTTGTGTGTCAATGCAGCTTTGAATCGCGGGTAATAGAATTTGTTCCGCTTCCGTGATATCCCCCGCAATAACAACTTTTTCAGGGTTAAATAAGTTGATTGTGATAGCAATCGCTTTACCAATTTGACGACCAACGTGTTGAATAACTTCCGTGGCAAGCGGGTCTCCTTTATTGGCGGCTTGGCAAATATGGGAGATCGTGCAAGTTTCCAGTGTAAGGGCGCTTGAATAGCCTTGTTCTAAACGTTGTTTTACGCGAGCTTCAATTGCTTGGTTTGAGGCAATGGTTTCTAAACAACCAAAATTGCCACAGTGGCAAAGCTCACCAAGTGGGTCAACTTGGATATGGCCGATTTCTCCGAGATTACCTCTATGGTTGAGCAATATCTCTTTATTGATGACTAAACCAGCTCCTGCGCCTCTGTGGATACGTACGAGAAGTGAGTCTTCGCAATCACGGGTTGCCCCAAAATAGCTCTCAGCGAGCGCTAGGCTGCGAATATCATGCCCTGCATAACACGTTATTCTAAAGTGTGCTTGTAAATTGTCGATGAGATGCCAATTGTCGACTTTAATATGCGGCATGTAGTAGACAATTCCACTATTTGGGTTAACTAACCCAGGGAGAATAATTGAAATTGCGATCAACTCTTTTAAGCGTTTTTGGTTGTGTTCGATAAAATCTTCAAGGGCGGCAATCAGCTTTTGTTCCACCGCTTGCTGAGAGGGTTCAGTGATAGGGTAATGAGCATCGATAATCATTTTGCCACCTAAGTCGTACAAGGCGATGGTGGCATCATAGCGGCCTAAGCGGACGCCAATCGTATGAAAATTTTTGTGCTCAGAAACAATAGATATGGCACGACGGCCCCCAGTGGAGGCCTGTTGGTCAACTTCTTTAATTAAACCACGTTCGAGTAGCTGGCGAGTGATTTTAGTTACACTGGCTGGGGCAAGTTGGCTTTGCTCCGCGATTTGAATTCTTGATATCGGGCCATGTTGGTCAATTAAACTATAGACAACAGCGCTATTTAGTTGTTTGACGAGATCAATATTACCAATTTGCTTCAGCGAGTGGCTTTGATTCATTAGCTAGTTACTCATTTTTTGTAGACTTCTGCTCCGTTAACATAGGTTGCGAGGACGTCGAAGTCGTGGTTAAACGCGGTTAAATTCGCAATTTTACCCGGAGCGATAGACCCTAAAGTCTCATCAACTCCTATGGCTCTTGCGGGGTAGAGCGTTGCCATTCTCAGTGTTTCATCTAATGGAATACCCACGTACTCTACACTGTTTCTCACTGCTTCTATCATGGTGAGTGATGAGCCGCTGAGTGTGCCATTTTCATCTACACATAATCCATCGCGGTAGTATATGGTTTTACCTGCGAAGATAAAATGATCCATTTCACCAGTTTGAGGATCTATTCCTGCGGGCGCGGTGGCATCAGTCACTAAAATTAATTTATCACCTTTCAAGTGTTTGCTATTACGGATATTTGCCCATTGGACATGTAAGCCATCAGCGATAATTCCTGCATACACTTCAGGAGTGTCATAAATAGCCCCGACTAAACCCGGACCACGGCCTGAAATATATGGCATGGCATTGAAAAGGTGCGTTGACAAGCGAATTCCGGCTTTAAAACCCAGTTTGGCTTCTTCATATGTCGCATTTGAATGTCCAGCTGAAATAACAATGCCGGAGTCTTTCAGTTGATGAATGTAATCAAGCTCAACCATTTCAGGCGCTAATGTGATCTTCGTAATCGCATCTGCATGAGCAGCTAAATAATCAATCATCTGCCCGGATGGTTGACGGATAAATTCAGGGTTATGTGTGCCTTTTTTAATAACATTAATATATGGGCCTTCTAAATGAAGCCCGAGAGCTTGGTTCTTATGGTCTTTTAAGTATTCGGTCATGACCTCAATACCATGCTTCATTAATTCGTCAGAGCACGTAATTAACGTTGGCAGGTAACTGGTACATCCCGTACGCTCATTGGCTTTTTGCATGATATCCAAATTCTTTAATGTGACATTTTCTTTATTATCATTGAATTGGACACCACCACAGCCATTGACTTGCAAGTCAATAAAACCAGCAGATAGGGTTGCACCTTGTAGGTCATGTTGTGGAATATCGGAAGGTACTTCAGAGACAGGACAAACATCTTTGATGATTTCACCATCGATGATGACCGCATGGTTATCCAGTCTTTCATGACCTGTATAAATAATGCAATTTGTTAATGCATACATGGCTTAAACTCCTGACCTCTGTAAGGTGGGTCACCGATCAGCCTTCGCTGATCGGGTGATTGATAAACATAATATTAGTTAAACTTTTCAATAATTTCAGATTCTAGCTGTTTGAAATATTTAAGCGTTTTGACTTTTAATTCGAGTGTTGCGGGTTCATCACAGACGATCAGTGCTTTTGGGTGCATTTGCACGCAGCTTACTGTCCACATATGGTTGATTGAACCTTCTACCGCAGCATGAACTGCATTTGCTTTATTCGCACCAGTCGCGAGTACCATTAACTCTTCAGCGTCCATTAATGTGGCAACCCCCACAGTTAAAGCGAATTTTGGTACTTGGTTGATATCATTATCAAAGAAGCGTGAGTTCGCTTGGCGTGTTTCGGGTGTTAATGTCTTAATACGGGTACGAGAGTTCAGTGAAGAACCGGGTTCATTAAAAGCAATATGGCCGTCGTTACCTACGCCGCCCATAAATAAA
This sequence comes from Providencia sp. PROV205, assembly GCF_028479505.1. NCBI lineage: Bacteria > Pseudomonadati > Pseudomonadota > Gammaproteobacteria > Enterobacterales > Morganellaceae > Providencia > Providencia sp. PROV205. Next base: position 62,799 of record NZ_JAMPNU010000023.1, read on the forward strand.
TTAATTTTGCCGTAAGATTTAATTTTATCTTCATAGCGTTGGCACTCTGCATCAACATCTGGGGCATTGCCATTCAGTAAATTGATATTTTGCGCTTGAATATCGATGTGGTTAAAGAAATTCTCATGCATAAATGTGTGATAGCTTTGAGGATGATTAGCTGGAATACCAATATATTCATCCATATTAAATGTGACCACATGCTTAAAACTGACTTTTCCTGCGTTATATAAAGCAATCAGAGCTTTATAAGTAGCAAGAGGGGTACCGCCTGTTGGTAACCCAAGAACGAAAGGGCGCTCAGCAGTAGGGTTGAATGCGTTGATTTTATCAGCGATATACTGTGCGGACCAAATGCCGACATCATGCGCATTGTTAAGTGGAATTAGCCTCATGTCTCAATTACCTCTAATAAGTCTGTGAAATCTTTCATATATATATGTATCCCTGATGTTATTCATTAGATATAGGAATACTCGTTATACTACAAATTTATTACGCGCTGGTGTTGGTATACAGTGCCGTTTTAACGGCGACACCTGCATTTTAAACGCGCTGAGAATATACAGGTTAATAGTATAAAAAAGTTATTTTTAATCATAAAATAAGTTTTCAATAATAGCTAGTAATTTAGTCATATCGGTAACTCTTTCGTTGACATTTATCACAAATCGAACCTATTTATTTTGCATCGCGAAACAATTAATTTAGACTATAAAATTGATACTCTCAATAACCTAAATTATGATTTAGGTGTGTGAACAATAAGATCCCGTAAATGGGGCAAAAATAGGGCTATAAAGGGGGAGTTTGTGAATATTCTTAGCTACTTACAGCGGATTGGTAGGGCACTTATGGTGCCAGTTGCAGTACTACCAGCCGCAGCAATCCTGATGGGGATTGGCTATTGGATTGACCCAGATGGTTGGGGAGCCAATAGTGCAATCGCGGCGTTACTGATTAAATCGGGCGCGGCTATTATTGATAATATGTCCGTGCTATTTGCTATTGGTGTTGCTTATGGGATGTCAAAAGATAAGGACGGTGCGGCTGCACTGACCGGTTTTGTCGGCTTTTTAGTGGTGACAACACTGTGTTCTCCTGCATCTTATTCCATGATCATGAATGTTCCGTTGGAAAGCGTTCCTGCGGCATTCGGTAAAATAAATAACCAGTTCGTGGGTATTTTAGTTGGGGTTTTGTCTGCGGAATTGTACAACCGTTATAGTGGCGTAGAGCTACCAAAAGCGTTGTCTTTCTTTAGCGGCCGTCGCCTTGTACCAATTCTGACATCATTCTTAATGATCATCTTAGCCTTCATACTGATGTATGTGTGGCCAGTGGTCTATAACGGTTTAGTGTCTTTCGGTGAAAGCATTAAAGACTTAGGCTCAGTGGGTGCGGGGATTTACGCATTCTTCAACCGTTTATTAATTCCTGTTGGTCTTCACCATGCACTTAACTCAGTGTTCTGGTTTGACGTTGCAGGGATCAATGATATTCCAAATTTCTTAGGCGGTGCTAAGTCAATTGATGCAGGCCTGGCAACGGTGGGGATCACGGGTCGTTATCAAGCTGGTTTCTTCCCAATTATGATGTTTGGTCTACCTGGTGCGGCATTAGCGATTTACCACTGCGCACGTCCAGAAAATAAGGCAAAAGTTGCTGGTATTATGATTGCTGGTGCGTTTGCTGCATTCTTCACCGGGATCACTGAACCGCTCGAATTCTCTTTCATGTTCGTGGCACCGATTCTGTATGTAGTCCACGCATTGTTAACCGGTATTTCGGTTTATATCGCAGCAACAATGGAATGGATCTCAGGATTTGGTTTCAGTGCTGGTTTAGTCGATATGCTATTGCAATCACGTAACCCACTAGCTGTTCAGTGGTATATGTTGATTGTCCAAGGCTTAGTCTTCTTCTGCATCTACTATGTCATTTTCCGCTTCATGATCCGCAAATTCAACCTGTTAACACCAGGCCGTGAAGAGAGCGCAGGTGATGAAACGATTGATGGTTATGACGAAAGCATTAGCCCTGCTGATAGCAGTGACAGCGATATTCAAAAAGAAGCTCGCCAATATGTTGCAGCGGTGGGTGGTAGCGACAACATCGTCAGTATTGATGCCTGTATCACTCGTTTACGTTTAGGTGTTAAAGATTCAGCGGTTGTTAACGACGCCATGACAAAACGTTTAGGGGCTTCAGGTGTTATCCGCTTAAGCAAACAAAATGTTCAAGTGATTGTCGGTACACGTGCTGAATTGGTGGCAAAAGCAATGACTGAAGTGATTGCAAAAGGCCCAATTGCAGGCTCTGCTCCAGTTGCAGTAGCTGAAGAGAAAAAAGCCGCAGAGCCTGCAAAAGCAAAAGGTAATGTGATTTTATCTCTGGTTGCGCCAGTGAGTGGTCAAGTTTTCTCACTTGATGATGTGCCAGATGAAGCGTTCTCTAGCCGTATTGTGGGTGATGGTATTGCCATCAAACCAACAAGTAGTGAAGTGTTAGCCCCTGCATCAGGTACGGTAGTGAAAATTTTCGAAACTAACCATGCATTCTGCCTTGAAACAGAAAATGGCGTCGAACTCATTGTCCATATGGGTATTGATACCGTTGCACTGAAAGGCGAAGGTTGTGCACGTTTAGTGGAAGAAGGTGCGGAAGTGACTGCCGGAACACCAATTCTGAACCTCGACCTCGCGTTCCTTGAAGCGAATGCTAAATCAATGATTAGCCCAGTTATCATCAGCAATATCGATGACTTCGCGGGTGTCGAGATTTTAGTTGAAGGCGACGTGAAAGCAGGCGAAACGGTTATTTATAATGTTCTGAAATAATTCAGCTTAATATTATAAGTGAGTAAGAGGGTGGCTTAGGCCACCCTCTTTATTTATGTAGTTTAAATAAGAAAAAGATAATCATATAGGGCATAACAAATAATGATAATCAGTATAAATTGAGTTTGGTTTATAAATTAAATATAATTAATTGTTAGCTTTGTGGAGAGGCTGAAATACGAGAGTAATTAAAATAAAAGTGCCTAAAAGCAATATAACAAAGAATCTATACGGAGAAAAATGGGATTTAAAATTCATTTGGTTTGATAAACAAACCAAATGAATATGTTGGTGAAGAGTATTCTCTTGACTTAGGGGATGATGGTAGCATTATAGAAAAAACTATTAACCCTGAATAAAATATTATTATAATGGTTGTTTTGATGTACTTTCTGATTGGGTCTCTAATCTTCAAAAGCATATAAAACATAAAGTTAAATTTAATAAATATGATTATCAAGTTTCATTAGATTATCGAGAAGAATGGTAATTATTTATATTTATAAATTATTAGTAAATCATTTAATTTGCTTGTTTTTATGCAGGTTAATATTTCCCCATAAAAATGGGGGCTATTTAAAATAATTGGTAATTTATTTATTTAAAATAAAGATAAAAATCTGTGGAAATATTAGGGATTTATTCAAAGTAATAACATAAGGAATATGTATTATGACAGAGTCAATAAAGCACCTACAGATCCATAAACTAGAAGATATGAATATACATAGAAACTTAGGCGCAGGTCATGACCCGATGCAGATAGGGCCACCCAGCATAACCATTCATGTGGCGCCTAAAGGTAGTCCAATTTACAATCAGTTAGGAGAAGACACGGGGAATACATCACAATGGGGACATACCTATATTAGTATTCGAGGCATTAATCCTGTGACACATAGTTATGAACAAATTAGCATGGGACTTAGTCCAGGAGAAGATTGGGGGTCATCAAAAGATAATTTGTCTTTTAATGATCATGTTCGTTATAAAAGTGCTTCCACATTGACGATAACATCAAATAATCAACAGTTTTTTAGTCATTTCAATAATCTGTATACGGCTATGCATGATTATAAAACAGGAAAAACGCAGCCTCCGAATTATAATCCATTTAGTTTAACTGGGGAAAAAACGTGCGGTAAATTTGTTCAGTCAGAGCTAGAAAAAGCAGGCATGCAAGGCATTAATATCCCTTTTTGGCCTGATGATGTTTATGAGAACTTAGACAATTTGGCTGATGATTACGAAACACCATTAGTAATTGACTTAGGTGGTAATGGTGTACAAACTTTAGTAGAAAGTTTTGGCGTTGAATTCGATTTTAAAGGAAATGCAATTAAGTCGCGAACAGGCTGGGTACACCCAGATGATGGATTACTGGTGTGGGATAAAAATAAAGATGGCATGATTAATTCAGGTAACGAATTGTTTGGTAACAATAGCCTACAGATTAGTAATACACAACTGAAAGATGGCTTTTCTGCTTTATCTGAATTGGACAGTAATACTGATAGAACTATTAATTCAAGTGATAAGTTTTGGTTGGAGTTAAAAGTCTGGCAAGATAAAAATTCGGATGGTATTAGTCAATTCCATGAATTAACAAATTTAAGTAATATGGGCATTAACGCAATTGAGTTGAATGCAAATGAGCTCAATTTTTATGATGAGAATGGTAATTTCCATAAATTAATGGCTAAGGTAAGTTGGGATAATAATAAGCAAACTGAAATCGTTGATGTATTATTTCACCAGCGAACGAATACGATTAATTTACAACAAAATTTTAATCAACTTATTGATAATATCGTTGGTTTTTCATTCCCCTCAAATGATGACTGTATCTTTTTAATTGCAGACACCATAACAAGCTATCCTCATGCAACTTCACTTTCTACCAATGATTTAGGAAAAATCTCGTGAGGTTGCTTTCATGGTCTATCGTTATAGGAGCGTTCATGATAGGGACTCCAACTTGGGGAGGAAATACAAATCCTCCTTTAATTCCAACTGTAAGAGATCGTCTATATACCATTGGGTATAATGAAACAGAACTACGTTATGACCCAGACCTACCTAAAAAAGTTTCTTATCCTGCAAACCAACAGCAAGTGCTTGAGTTATATCATCGGGCATTAAAAAATAATAATGAAGATGATAATTATGTTTTGTTTTCTTTTTTCAGAATTGGTTGCACCGATTTTAAGCATTTACATAATGTGAAAGCTGCAAAAGAAGAGTGTGCACTGGCAAATTTCTTTTTGAAGAGAGTATTAAAAATTAATTCTAACAATGGGTTAGCTCTGTTATTTACAGGGGTAAACTATCAGCATGGTAATGGGGGGGAAATAAATATGCCAGAAGCAATTTCATATTATGAACGAGCTTACCACCTTCATGGTAATAAGGTACTTGTCGCAGGAAAAAATCTTTCGACGATTTATTTACATGGACTCGGCGGGATCCCTCAGGACTTTAATAAAGCTAAATACTATTTAGAAATGGCCGCAAGAGATAACCCAAAGGGGCAAGATGCATATTACCTCAAGAATTTTGATACATATGTTGATTTACTCAAAATATCAAATGAAGGTGATAAATGTAAGCAACAAAACCCGAATAACCGTATCTGGGTAAAAGAATGTAATGATAAAGTAGAAAAGAAAATAGAAGCGTACTTAAAAAAACATAGAGGAAATCAGAAAGAGAAAGATGCGATTGGTTAATTTATCAAAATTTTATTTTATGACTAATATGAAAGGTAGTTATGAATAATACGTTAAAAATTGCATTTATTAATAACATTGGCGAAATCTCAAACAAGGTTGTCAAGTTTGCATAAGCAAGGGGCTTTTTTCATCGATAAAATATTTTCTCAATAACTTGAGAGGGTTTATCTGTGGAACTGCTTTTGTGTTTATTTGGCTTTATTTCGGGGATCACCACCGCACTATTCGGCTTCGGTGGCGGTTTTATTACGGTTCCACTGTTATATGCCTTGATTACCTTAGTGTGGGGGCCGCAAAGCGATGCAGGCAGTGTGGCAATGCAAATTGCGGTGGCAACATCAACCTGTGTGATGATCTTTTCATCGACGCTTTCTAGTCGTGCTCATTACCTTAAAGGCAACCTGAGTTGGCCAATTATTCGCCCTTTTATTATCCCTATTTCAATTGGCGGAATTCTAGGGGCAATAGTGGCGTTATCCGTAGATAGTGCATTAATTCGTTGGGTATTTATTGGTTATCTCGTCATCACTATTTTAGATTGTTTTATTCGTCCCGGCTTTATGAATACAGGATCTACAGGTATACAAGACTCCCGTGGCGGTATTTTTGCCGATACGCCTATTGGTGTGGTGATTGGTGCTGTTGCGGCATTTCTTGGGGTTGGTGGCAGTGTGATGACAGTCCCTTTAATGCGACGTAGAGGCGCGAGTATGATCCAAGCTGCTGCATTTGCGAACCCATTAACATTACCAATGGCAATCACGGGTACATTAACTTATTTTTATTTCGCCATTGATAAACATATTGACCTTGGAGCGGGTTTTCTGGGGATGATCTATATCAAAGGGGCGTTAATTTTAATTGCGACATCGTGGTTAGGGATCCGTTTTGCTTCTTTATTAATGCCTTACCTGAGCGATAAACGCCATGCCCAAAGCTATCCGCTACTGTTACTCGTGGTTTTAGCTGTCATGATACTGGCTTAGGATCGCGTATATTGGTGAGTAAAGATGAGGTTTTTGTCCTAAATTCCTACTGATCATCGCTTTTGCTGCACTTGGCGCAATCAAACGGTTGTTTCCTGATTGATTATGGTAGAATATATTTAATTACCACACGCTTTTAGCGCGCTTTTGGCATTGAGGAATGATGACAATGAATGAGGCAGATGCTCGCCCAACAAATTTTATCCGTCAGATCATAGATGAAGATCTGGCGACCGGAAAACACACGTCAGTGCATACGCGTTTTCCACCTGAACCGAATGGCTATTTACATATTGGTCATGCGAAATCAATCTGCTTGAATTTTGGCATTGCCAAGGATTATCAGGGCCAATGTAACTTACGTTTTGATGACACTAACCCGGTAAAAGAAGATGTCGAATACGTTAACTCCATTCAAGAAGACGTTAAATGGCTTGGTTTTGAGTGGAGCGGTGATGTCCGTTATTCCTCTGATTACTTTGATACCTTGTATCAGTACGCGATCGAGCTGATCAAAAAAGGCTTAGCTTATGTCGACGAACTCAGCCCAGACGAAATTCGCGAATACCGTGGGACACTCAAAGAGCCGGGTAAAAATAGCCCATACCGTGAGCGCCTAATTGAAGACAACTTAGCATTATTCGAAAAAATGCGTGAAGGTGGTTTCGAAGAAGGAAAAGCGTGTTTACGCGCGAAAATCGATATGGCATCCCCATTTATGGTGATGCGTGACCCAGTTTTATATCGTATTAAGTTTGCGGAACATCACCAATCTGGCAACAAATGGTGTATTTATCCAATGTATGACTTCACGCATTGTATTTCTGATGCATTAGAAGGCATTACGCATTCTTTATGTACGCTAGAGTTCCAAGATAACCGTCGTTTATATGATTGGGTTCTAGACAATATCACGATTGATTGCCATCCACGTCAGTACGAGTTTTCTCGTCTGAATTTGGAATACACGGTGATGTCTAAGCGTAAACTGAACCAATTAGTCACTGAAAAACATGTAAATGGTTGGGATGACCCACGTATGTTAACCATTTCAGGTTTACGTCGTCGTGGCTATACCGCAGCCTCTATTCGTGAATTTTGCCAACGTATTGGTGTTACTAAACAAGACAACAACGTTGAAATGGCCTCTTTAGAGTCTTGTATCCGTGATGACCTGAATGAGTCAGCACCGCGTGCAATGGCGGTTATCGACCCAGTTCGTGTGGTGATTGAAAACATGCCTGCTGGTGAAGAGATTTTAACAGCGCCAAACCATCCAAATAAACCGGAGATGGGTACGCGCCAAGTACCATTTAGCAATGAAATCTATATTGACCGCGCGGACTTCCGTGAAGAAGCGAATCGTCAATATAAACGTTTAGTCTTAGGTAAAGAAGTTCGTTTGCGTAATGCATACATCATTAAGGCAGAGCGTGTTGAAAAAGACGCTGATGGTAATATCACAACTATTTACTGTACTTATGATGCAGGCACATTGAATAAAGACCCAGCAGATGGCCGTAAAGTCAAAGGCGTTATTCATTGGGTTAGCGTCGCTCATGCATTACCGGCAGAAATTCGTCTGTATGACCGTTTGTTTACAGTACCAAACCCAGGTGCAGAAGACGATTTCTTATCGGTTATCAACCCTGAGTCGCTGGTTATTCGCCAAGGCTTTGTTGAGCCGAGCCTGAAAGGTGCTGTGGCAGAAAAGGCGTACCAATTTGAACGTGAAGGCTATTTCTGTGCTGACAACCGTTTAAGCAGTGCAGATCATTTAGTGTTTAATCGGACTGTGGGGTTGCGTGATACTTGGGCGAAGCTCGAGTCTAACTAAAATCCTCGTTATCCTTCGCGCTGTAGGTGTGTTAGCTTCACCCACCAGCCCTAGTCACATACTTATGTATGCTCCTAGGGTCTAGCGGTCTTGCTGCCTTCCTACAACACGAATGATTTAGAGGATTGCCCCTGACAAATAAATTATTTAGAGGGCTGTTCGAGAGCATTAGAACAAAAAAAGCCGTGATATTTCTAGTTAATATCACGGCTTTTTCTATGGATAATACGACTTACTGAGGTTTGTTATCCACTTTTTCTTTTAATAATTCATGCAGATATTCATTCGCGGAAGTCACATTTCCTTGTGCATCTTTGACTTGATACTCTTCACCCGTAACTGATGACTTTGAAGCAACGTTATCAATAAATTGTTCTGCAGTATTGAGGCGTTTCTCTGTTTTGCGTAATTTTAATCTCAAGTGAGACTCTGCATCGACAGCGGAATGTTCAGTACCATTACGGGTAAATGTAAGATTTTGCTGTTTACCAAGTGCTGCTAATAATGATTCAGTACGCATTTTTTCTTCAGGGCTTAATGCAAGGGCTTGAGTGGTAACAAAAACACTTAAAAAAGTACTAATGCAGATGAAAAACGGTTTGATAGCTGGGTAGTAAGCATTTGCACGAATTTCTCTCCATAGAAATAAAGGTGAGAAAATTATAAGCAGACTTTTAATTTAAACTATCGGTAAGATTCTTAGAATTCAATTATTGATAGTTGATTAAGGCATAAAGCGATAACCAATCCCTGTTTCGGTTAATAAGTGAATAGGGCGAGCAGGGTCATTCTCCAGTTTTTGTCGTAGATGACCCATATAGATACGTAGGTAATGATTATGTTCCACATAATTAGGCCCCCACACTTGTAGTAACAAATGCCGTTGAGTCAATACTTTGCCACTGTTAGCCACCAGTTCACTGAGTAAACGAAACTCAATTGGGGTAAGGTGGAGCTCTTCACCTTGTTTGGTAACAATTCGATTAATAAAATCGATAGTGATATCCCCAAACTGGCATTTTGAGTTTTCTTGAGTAACTTTACCAAAACGCCGTAAAGCGACCCTAACACGAGCCAGTAATTCACTAATACCAAAGGGTTTTGTCAGGTAATCATCAGCGCCTGCATCCAATGCAGCCACCTTTTGTGATTCTTCTTCACGAGCGGATAAAACAATGATAGGGATACTACTCCACTGGCGTAGTTCACGAATCAAATTGAGTCCATCGCCATCAGGTAAGCCAAGGTCTAAAATCAATAAATCAGGTTGCCGCGTACCGGACTCAATGAGGCCGCGTTGGTAATTTTCCGCCTCAAAGACCTTCCAGCCTTCACCTTCCAGCGCCAAGCGAACAAAGCGACGGATTTCTTTTTCATCTTCAACAACTAGAATTTGATGGCTAGTACTCACAATATTGCTAATCCTTTATGTTTCTACTTCGATATCAGGTAGTTGCTTTAGGGGTAAGACAAAGTGGAAGCTGGCTCCACCTTTATTATTATTCTGCGCCCAAATTTCCCCTTCATGTAATTGAATTATAGCACGGCAAATAGCGAGCCCTAAGCCAACCCCTGGGATCGCTGACTCTTTTTGCGCTCGAGAAAATTTGTCGAAAATATTTTTTTCTTGCCCGTTTGGGATCCCATTGCTGGCATCCCATATTTCAATGTGAATTTTTTGACCTTCAACGGCAGCTCGAATACCAATCGGGGTATCGTTATGGCTGTATTTTACAGCATTTTCTAATAGATTGATTAGAACCCGTTCAATCAAATTAGCATCACAATAAAGTAATAAATCGGCTGGAATATCAATTTCTAAAGGGTGACTGTGTAAGGTGTAATCCAAAGTTCTAACGGCACTACTGGTAATTTCTTGCAGCGATTCCCACGCTAAATTGGGCTGAATACTACCAGATTGCAAGCGAGCCATATCCAATAAATTATTCACTAAGCGCGAGGTGCTAAGCACTTGCTGGCGCATTTGGTTAACTTGCTCTGTAAGTGGTGAGTTTTCCGCAGATAAATTCAACATTAAAATTTCAGTTTGACCGAATAAAACGGTAAGCGGTGTTTTTAGGTCATGAGAAAGTGCAGCAAGTAACGAATTTCTCAGTTGTTCACGTTCAATATCTAATTTGGCAGACTCAGCTTGTTTGGTCAGTTGTAGACGAGCAAGAGCACTAGCAATTAACCCCGTGAAGGTTTGCAGCATGCGTTGCTGCTCTGGGATCAATAACTGGCGCATATTTCTTGGCTCAATGGCAAGAACGGCAAGAGTTTGATCTGCTGTAGTGATCGGTTGTAATTGATAAGGAACACTTGGCAAAGTATCCGTACCAGCACCGGCGGGCTGGCGTTTATCAAAACTCCACTTAGCAATGGCTTTATCAATTTGCATTGCAGTGTAGCCATCACATTGTAACGGTGTTAATTGGCCATCCTCATCAGGTAATAATAAGCAACTTTTGGCTTGGAAGGCATTATTAAGGAAATGATACCCTGTTTTACCGATATCATCTGTGGTGATAGCTTGTCCTAATTCTTTTGTCATTTCATATAGATGACGTGTCCGTTGTTCGCGATACCGAGCGATACGTGCTTGGTATCGCATACCCGCAGTTAGATTTCCCACAACAACCCCAACAATTAGCATCACCGTAAAAGTGACTAAATATTGCATGTCCATGATAGCAAGGGAAAAATGGGGTTGAACAAAGAATAGGTCAAAACTGATCACGTTGACCAGCGCGGCAAAGACAGAAGGGCGTCGGCCATAAAATAATGCGATTAACACGACACCTAATAGATAGAGTGTCACGAGGTTGGCTTTGTCGAGAGCCAATAAAAAAGTGCGAGAAAATAAAGTGATAGTGGCGCACATTACAATAGCCATTAAATAGCCATTCATATCTGATCGCCATTTTTCAGAGAACGGCTTTCTTTCCGGTTCTTTATCCCACTCACTTTTCTCTTCAAGTGCGACGATCACTAAATCCAGATCAGGGCCGAGCTTACCAAGGCGATCGGCAAAGCCGGGGCGCCAATTGAGCTTAAACCATTTGTTTGATTTATCACGTCGGCCAATTAATATCTTTCCTAAATTATGTTCTCGTGCATAACGTAATATCGCTTTTTCTTCTGAAGGGTCGGATAACGTTGCCGTCTCTGCCCCTAAGTCTTGAGCAAGGCGTAACGCTTTTAAGATAGCTCTGCGCTGGGTTTCAGGTAGCTGATGAAGTGCAGGGGTTTCAACATAAACAGCATGCCAGACACTACCGAATTTTGCAGCAAGCCGAGCAGCTGTACGAACTAACTTTTCATTTCCCCTATTATGGCCGATGCATAGCAATAGCCCATCGCGGGTATGCCAAACAGGTGCTTGGCCTTTACCGCCGCGAAATTCACGCATTTGGTCATCAACTCGGTCAGCTGTACGGCGAAGTGCGAGCTCACGAAGTGCAATTAAATTTCCTTTGCGGAAAAAATGTTCAATGGCGCGTTCGGCTTGCCCTGGTATGTACACTTTGCCTTCTTTAAGGCGCTGTCGTAGATCGTCAGGAGGAAGGTCAACTAATACCACCTCGTCAGCAGCATCAAAAATATGATCTGGAACCGTTTCACGTACACGAATACCTGTAATGCTTCCAACAATATCATTCAGACTTTCAATGTGTTGAACGTTAATGGTTGTCAACACATCAATTCCGGCATCAAGCAATTCTTCGACATCTTGCCAGCGTTTAGGATGGCGGCTGCCATTGGGGTTACTAAATGCTAACTCATCCATTAAAATTATGGCTGGATGTCTAGCAATTGCAGCATCAATATCGAAGCCATTTAGGCGACGACCGTGATGAATAATGCGTCTGGGTGGCAATAGAGAAAGGCCGTCAAGTAGCGCGGCCGTTTCTTCTCTTTCATGGGTTTCTACTACGCCAATCAGCACATCTAGCCCTTGTGCTCTGAGTCTTTGTGCTTCTTGGAGCATGGCATACGTTTTTCCAACGCCTGCACAGGCCCCGAAAAAAATCTTTAATTTGCCTCGTCCAATTTCATTGGCTTTGGCCAAGAGTTCATCGGGGTTAGGGCGGAGAGGTTCCTGATTGTTCATCATAGCCCCTAGTGAGTTTGACTATTTATTTGTTGTTGATATTCATCAAGTGCTAAGTTCAGTTTTAGCACATTAATGACTGGTTCGCCTAAAAAGGGTAACAGTGCCTGTTCAGTATGTGTTTCTATCAATGATTTTACCGCATCTAATGGAATTTGCCTGCTTTTTGCAATGCGTGGCGCTTGGTATAACGCTGCATCAATAGCAATATTGGGGTCTAAGCCACTGGCAGACGTTGTGAGTAAATCCACGGGAATTGCACGACTGGCATCGGGATTTTCTGCGCGCAGTTGTTCACTGCGTTCAGTCATAACTTGTTGTAATAATGGATTGCTGACCGCTAAATTACTTCCACCAGAAGCTAATGCATTGTAGGGGCTATCAATAGTTGAGGAGGGGCGACCGTGAAAGTAGCGGACGTTACTCACATTTTGCCCGACCAAAGCTGAGCCAACAACACGCTCATCTTGAGTGAGCAAAGAGCCATTAGCCTGCCATGGAAAGAAAACATGAGCGAGGCCCGTTACCATTAATGGGTAGGCTATACCGGTAAAAAGAGTGAGTATTAATAGCATAATAATCGATGAACGGATCATATTCATAATCAATACCTTAAATCCCAAAGAGACTAATAAATAGATCAATGAGCTTGATCCCAATAAATGGCACGATCAGCCCGCCTAAACCATAAATACCTAAGTTACGTTGCAATAATGATTGTGAGCTCATTGGGCGATAATTAACCCCTTTAATTGCTAGAGGGATCAGGAAAATAATAATTAATGCATTAAAGATCACTGCGGAAAGAATTGCAGAGGCAGGTGAGTGCAAATGCATTACATTTAATGCGTTAAGTTGTGGCCATGTTACGGCGAAGGCCGCAGGAATAATCGCAAAGTATTTAGCAATATCATTGGCAATACTGAACGTCGTTAATGAACCACGGGTCATCAGCATTTGTTTACCAATATGCACCACTTCAATCAGCTTGGTTGGGTTAGAATCTAAATCCACCATATTACCGGCTTCTTTTGCTGCTTGGGTACCAGAGTTCATTGCCACTGCGACATCCGCTTGCGCCAGTGCTGGCGCATCGTTGGTGCCGTCACCTGTCATGGCAACCAAACGGCCTTCAGTTTGATATTGGCGGATCAACGCGAGTTTGGCTTCCGGTGTGGCTTCTGCAAGGAAATCATCCACTCCTGCTTCTGCTGCAATTGCCGCGGCTGTTAAATGGTTATCCCCCGTGATCATCACAGTTTTGATACCCATACTGCGCATTTGGGCAAAGCGTTCTTTCATACCCCCTTTGACGATATCTTTTAATGCAACAACACCTAAAACCGTCTTATTATCAACCACCACAAGTGGAGTTCCACCTAAATGAGCTACTTTTTCGACCAGTTGATCCGCTTCAACAGGGAATTTACCTTGGTTAGCTTCAATATAACGGCGGATCGCATCAGCAGAACCTTTGCGGATCATCCGTTCGCCAATATTGACTCCACTCATACGTGTCATCGCGGAGAAAGGAACAAAGGTTGCATTCAGGGCATGAATGTCTCTTTCGCGTAAATTGAACTTTTGTTTCGCTAGCACCACAATGCTGCGCCCTTCAGGTGTCTCATCGGCTAAAGAAGACAATTGTGCGGCATCAGCCAGTTGCTGTTCAGTGATACCCGTTAGCGGTAAAAATTCGGAGGCTTGGCGGTTTCCCAGTGTAATTGTCCCCGTTTTATCGAGTAATAGAACGTCAACGTCTCCTGCTGCTTCCACTGCGCGACCGCTGGTGGCAATCACATTTGCCCCTAACATGCGGCTCATCCCTGCCACGCCGATAGATGAAAGCAAGCCGCCAATGGTGGTTGGAATTAAACAGACTAATAGGGCAATCAATACTAAAATAGAAACCGCATCGCCAGCACCTGCATAATCTGCGGCAAAAAGGGTAAAAGGGTACAAAGTTGCACAAACGAGGACGAAAATTATCGTGAGTGCAGTTAACAAAATAGTGAGTGCGATTTCATTGGGTGTTTTACGGCGTTGCGCACCTTCAACCATGGAAATCATTCTATCTAAGAAGGTTTCACCGGGGTTAACGGTACATTCCACGATCAGCCAATCGGAAAGTACGCGAGTTCCCCCTGTTACAGAGGAAAAATCTCCACCGGATTCACGGATCACAGGGGCGGACTCCCCAGTGATTGCGCTTTCGTCCACCGAAGCACCGCCTTCGATGACTTCACCGTCACATGGAATGGTTTCTCCTGCACGGATCAACACTATATCGCCTTTACGTAACTGGTCTGAACTCACTATTTCTTGGCTCGCATCCAGTGAGGGCAAAGCTAAACGCGTTGCGCTACTTTGTTGTTTAACGCCTTTTAAGCTTTGGGCTTGTGCTTTACTTCGCCCTTCAGCAAGTGCTTCTGCAAAGTTGGCAAAAATAACTGTAAACCATAGCCAAAGGGTGATCATTCCACTGAACCAAGCACTGCCTTGTGTGTAATCCATTACCATGGCTAACCAGAGAAACGTAGTGATAATACTGCCAATAAAAACTACAAACATCACCGGGTTACGCCATTGTGCTTGTGGTGTACATTTTTTGATAGACTCAAAAATAGACTGCTTGATTAGCTTATTATCGAATAATTTAATATTTTTATTGTTCATATTTTCCTCCTCATCAACCCGCAAAACCAATGTGTAATTGTTCAGCAATTGGACCTAAAGCAAGGGCTGGTACAAAGGTTAGGGCACCAATGAGAAGCACAGTGAAAATCAGTAACCCAATGAATAAAGGGCCTGTCGTTGGTAAAGTGGCGTGGCTTTGGGCTTGTGGTTTTTTATTGGCCATAGACCCCGCGATCGCTAGAACAGGAAGAATGACACCAAAGCGACCGATAAACATAGCTATTGCAAGTAGCACATTGTAGTACGGGGTATTTGTGCTGAGACCTGCAAAAGCGCTACCATTATTATTGGCAGCAGAAGAAAAAGCATATAACACTTCACTAAACCCATGAGCGCCTGGATTTAAAATCCCTGCCCGCCCAGCTTCGCTCATTAATGAAATAGTTGTACCTAGCAGCACTAAGGTTGGGGTGACCAAAATTGCCAGTGCAACCATTTTCATTTCACGCACTTCGATTTTTTTACCGAGGTATTCAGGGGTTCGGCCAATCATCAGGCCAGCAAGGAATACAGCAAGTAGCACAAATAGCAACATACCGTATAAACCTGAACCGACACCACCAAATACGACTTCACCAATTTGCATTAACCACATTGGTACCATCCCGCCCATTGCGGTAAAGGAGTCATGCATTGCGTTAACCGCACCACAAGATGCCGCGGTGGTAACGACGGCAAATAAAGCGGAGCCAACAATACCGAAGCGACTCTCTTTTCCTTCCATATTGGCGGAGCTCGTTGCGTGTAGTTCGGTTAAAAATGGGTTTCCCACATATTCCGCTTTAACCACGACGATGGCAGCAACTACAAAAATGATCCCCATAACCCAGAGTAAAGTGTGGCCTTGTTTGTTGTTACCAACAACACGGCCAAAAGCAAAGCAAAGCGCGGTAGGAATGAGGAAAATCGCTAACATCTGTACAAAATTACTGAGTGCCGTTGGGTTTTCAAAAGGATGTGATGAGTTAGAGCCAAAAAATCCACCGCCATTTGTGCCGAGCAATTTTATCGCTTCCTGTGATGCAACGGGCCCCATAGGGAGTAGCTGTTCACTGCTATCTAAAGGATGAATAAGTAAATAACTGGAAAAATTTTGAATAACACCTTGGCTGACAAAAAAGAGCGCAAAAATAACCGCTAAAGGGAAGAGTAAATACACCGTAATTCGGTAAATATCTAACCACGCATTGCCGACAGTTTTACTGCCATGGCGTGAAAAAGCACGAATAATTGCGAAGGCAACGGCAAGCCCTGTGGCAGCAGACAGGAAGTTTTGGACTGTCAGTCCTGCCATTTGGCTTAAATAGCTTAATGTATTTTCGCCACTATAGGCTTGCCAGTTTGTATTAGTAATAAAACTAACCGCGGTATTGAAGGCTAAGTCCCAGCTCATTCCCCCAAAATGTTGTGGATTAAGCGGTAAATAGCCTTGATTCATTAAAATAGCGAATAATAGAATAAAACCTAAAAAATTAAATAATACGATCGCTAAGGCATATTGCTGCCAATTCATCTCAGCCATGTGCCTTCCCGGCTGTTTGACACCTGTTAAACGCCAAAGTAGGGATTCACTGGCTTCTAATCGACGGGGAATGTCATTGTCGATTAACCGAGCAATACCATTACCTAAAGGTTTTGCTAAGATGAATAGGATCAGTAAAAAGCTACCTAAAAATAGCAATGTGGTAGTCGCCATATCAGAAATCCTCCGCGTTAAGCAGGGCATAAATCAGATACGCTAGCAGTAAAACGACGAGAACTGCCCCAGTAATGGAAAGTAATGACACAGTGTTTTCTCCTTATTATTTCCATGTGATAAGGCTAAAGGGTTCACTGTAAAGAAGCTGATAAAAAGCACGGGCTGGGTGTAAAAAAAGTATAAAAATGACGATTTATTTGCTTGAAAGAGTACGTGGTTATCTCTGAAGGGAATTGCCAATTGTTATGTGATTGTGATTTTTATGTTTATATAAAACATAATTCGGTTAAATTATGTAGTAAAAATACGGAATGGTCCGTTTTTTTAGTCATATTTACATTTAAAGTGGTCAGATGAGTGGTTTTATTACACAATTTGCGATATTCTATTCACAGTCAATATTTTTCATATTATCTGCTCGGTTTTAGTCGCTCTTTACTACTGTGTTAATGGGAAATGTGTGTTAATGGGGAATGATAGAGCAACGCTGGGATCGACAAATAAAGTGGCAACTGAAGGAGGATATCGATGTCCACATATCGCGAATATTCCCGTAATCAGGTACTTGCACGCCGCACTGCTGCTGTAACAGCTGGCATTATTGCGTTTCCGGTTATGGTTTTTTATCCAAAAAGAGCAAAATTTTATAGCCATTTACATAAGGTTTGGGCTAAGACTAGCGATAAACCCGTTTGGTTAGAACGCTCAGAGACAACACTGGAAAGTCATCGCTAATTTAGAGTTGAGTGCCTAGTAATAACCCCTACAATGTTGAATTGTGGGGGTTTTGTTTTTTATCTTCCATTCTTTATTTCATGGCCAGTTATTTTCCATGGGGCAATACCCGCGATTTGCTCTAAATAACACAGAAAAAAATCATGTTTCCGTTTATGCTTATTGATTATCAGTTAATTACGTTCAAACTGGTGGGTAAACAGTTTAGCTGTGCAGTAAAAAGGACAATATAATGCATAACTTAAGATTAGAAGAAATCATTAATGATGAATTGAAAGTTAGTGAGTTCCAAGATTTTGCACCGAATGGATTGCAAGTTGAAGGGCGGCCACATGTACATAAAATCATCACCGGTGTGACAGCTTGCCAAGCATTGCTAGATGCCGCTGTTGAAAAGAAAGCCGATGCCATCATTGTTCACCATGGCTATTTTTGGAAAAATGAGCCAGCCATTATCAAAGGGATGAAAAAAAATCGCTTAAAAACATTATTAGCGAATGATATCAACCTATATGGTTATCACCTCCCATTAGATGCGCACCACAAATTAGGTAATAATACCCAGCTTGCTTATATTATGGGGGTGCAGGTGAATGGCCAAATCGACCCATTAATGCCATTTGGTTTTTTTGACCAACCCATTACGCCTTCAGAGTTAACGTCTCGTTTAGAAACTCGTCTTGGCCGTAAAGTCCTGCATTGTGGTGATAATGCAAAAGAAGAAATTCGCCAAATCGCATGGTGTACAGGGGGAGGGCAAGGCTTCATTCTACAAGCAGCTGAATTTGGTGTAGATGCCTTTGTAACAGGGGAAGTTTCTGAGCAAACCATTCATATAGCAAGGGAAATGGGGATCCATTTCTACAGCGCAGGGCATCACGCAACGGAGCGTTATGGGATCAAGGCGTTGACTAAGTGGCTCGTAGATGAACATGGGTTAGATGCCGAATTTATCGATATCGATAACCCTGCCTAATCTTCTTCGTCTTTCAAACCATAGCATTGTTGGCTGCATTCGTGAACCCTAGTCACATACTTGTGTATGTTCCTAGGGCTTCACTCTTTTGCCGCCTAGCTGTGATTCGAAATACTTAGAAGATTGATAATCTATTGAAAATAAAAATAAAAATAAAAATAAAAATAAAAATAAAAATAGCTATTGGGTTCGGTATTTTAACGATGCGAAAACTAATACTGCACTTGAAATAGTTAACACTAAACCTAAGTGTTGGCTCCAGCCAGCGACCATTAGACCGATGGCGAGTCCGATGTAGTAAAATAAACCTAAAATTGCGCCAGCGGTGCCTTTTCTGTCACCATAACGGTTTAATGCATGGGCAAGTATGTTCGGGATCGCAATTCCGTAACCAATAACGACTCCGATAACGGGTAAAACGAACCAAATTGAATCCATTAGCACAAAAACCAAACAGCCACTCACTAAGGAAATCACGCTAGACAGTTTTACAAGCTGCTCAGATGTGTGTTTTTTAGCCAATAAATAGCGATTTGATATCGAACCTAAACCAACCCCAAGCGCTAATAATATCCCTGTTAATCCAAACTGTTGTTGAGTGAGCATTAATTGTTCAAAACTGAATGGAGCCAGCTGATAATAGCTAAATAAATTAATATTGAAAAATGCAATCAAGATCACATTTCTAGCAATTTCTTTATCAGCGATCATGCGTAAAAATGTCTCAATAAATGAGACTTGCGTCACGTTTTCAGGCTTGGTCTCAGGTAAACGACAGGCTGACCAGAGAAAAAGCACCACAGCTAAAATAGCTAAGCCGATAAAAACGGTTCGATAACCGCCAAAACTGACGAGTCCAGCACCAGATAACATTCCCAACGCGGGGCTGATTGCTAAAGCAACACCCATGATAGAAAAAACTTTTGCTAATTCATGGCCTTGGTAGCTATCACGCATAGCGGTTTGTGTACCGATTGAACCGACGGCAGCGCCAAATGCAGACAACATTCTCATTAATAATAATAAATAAAAATGTGTGACAAATAACGCACCAATAGACGCAATACCGTAAATCAATAAACCCGCCAAAATAGTCGGGCGACGCCCTAAGGTGTCACACATACGTCCCCAAAACACCACGCCTAATGCAAAAGCAAAGAAATAAAGCGACAGTGTTTGTGAAGCTTGTTCCGCATTTACTGAGAAAGCGCTGGCAATATCAGTGAGTGCGGGGCTGTATATGGTTTCCACAATTTGAGGAAACATCATTAAGGCAACAGCAAGCCATAATGAAAGAGGGTGTTTCATACTTTTTCCTACCAATCGACTAAAAATAAAGGGTCTAATTAGATACAACGATTTAATAGCAGGTAGTTTAGTGTTATTTTCATTGTCTTATTACAATAATAAAGACTATAAATATCAAAAAAGAGACATTATGGCTTGGCTAAATCAAACAGATAAATTTCAAACTCATTGGTATCGTGCGCCAGTATTGGGGATCGCGGCAAAAATGGGGCAGCATGACTCTGGTTTTCATAAACATGAAATGGGGCAGCTTTTGTTTACACAACAAGGGTGTATACGAATTTCACTGGAAAATCGCCTGTCTTTGCTTCCCCCTGGTAGAGTGGCTTGGATCCCTCCATTTGTTCTTCATCGGGCACAAATGCAGGCATCCGTGGGGTATCGATCGGTTTATTTATCAGAAGAATATGCCAAAAAAATCGGGAACGATGTGGTTATTTTGAATATTTCCCCATTACTAAGGGAAGTGCTAGAACGTATTGCTATTGCGCCGTTTGAGAGTGATTGGCAGCAGGGGCGTTTGGCCAACTTATTACCGGTATTTATCGATGAGCTACAAAGTGCAGCTTTAGAGCCAACACTGTTGCCATTACCGCAAGATAGACGCTTTAAAGGGATTGATATCGAGCAATTACCACCGAATTTAAACCAGTTAGCGCAGACTATCGGTGCGAGTGAGAAAACAATCACGCGTATTTTCTTGAAAGAAACAGGCATGACATTTCAAACATGGCGACAACAATGGCGGTTTATTAAAGCGATTGAGTTGCTTGCACAAGAAAAACCTTATCACTATATTATTCAAGAGCTTGGTCTAACAAGTGATAGCGCGTTTATCAGTTTTTTCCGCAAAATGAGCGGAATGACACCAAGGGAATATCAACAGCAGTAAGCTAAATGACATTAATAAAAAAGAAAAAAGCCCCGAAAATTCGAGGCCTTAGCATATGTAGGGTTCAGATTTAATTAAATATTATTTTTTTGCTAATTCAGAGTTGAATTCACGTTTGTCATAGCCGGTATATAGCTGGCGAGGACGAGCAATTTTCAGGCCGTCATCGTGCATTTCATTCCAATGTGCAATCCAGCCAATGGTACGTGCAATGGCAAAAATAACAGTAAACATTGAAGATGGAATACCCATTGCTTTCAAGATGATACCTGAGTAGAAGTCAACGTTCGGGTACAGTTTTTTCTCAATGAAATACGGGTCGTTCAATGCGATACGTTCCAGCTCCATAGCGACTTCCAGCAAGCTGTCATTCAAGCCAAGTTCATTTAGAACTTCATGGCAAGTTTCACGCATTACCGTTGCACGTGGGTCATGGTTTTTATAAACACGGTGACCGAAGCCCATCAAGCGGAAAGAGTCATTTTTGTCTTTAGCGCGCTCGATAAATGCAGGAATGTGCTCAACAGTTTGGATCTCTTCCAACATACGTAAGCAAGCTTCGTTAGCACCGCCGTGAGCAGGCCCCCACAGTGAAGCGATACCTGCCGCGATACAAGCAAATGGGTTTGCACCGGATGAACCCGCAGTACGTACAGTCGAGGTTGAAGCGTTTTGTTCGTGGTCAGCGTGTAGGATTAAGATACGATCCATTGCGCGTTCTAAAACAGGATTAACTGTGTATTCTTCACATGGTGTCGAGAACATCATATGCAAGAAATTACCCGCGTATGACAGGTCATTACGTGGATAAACAAAAGGTTGGCCAATTGAATATTTGTAACACATCGCTGCGACTGTTGGCATTTTCGACAGCAGACGATAAGCCGTAATTTCACGGTGGCGTGGGTTGTTAACATCCAATGCATCGTGATAGAAAGCTGCTAGTGCGCCAGTAACACCGCATAATACAGCCATTGGGTGTGAGTCACGGCGGAAACCATTAAGCATGCGAGTAATTTGCTCATGGATCATGGTATGGCGAGTCACCGTATTTTTAAATACGTCATATTGTTCTTGAGTTGGTGCTTCACCGTATAGCAGGATATAACAAACTTCGAGATAAGAGGCTTCAGTGGCGAGTTGATCGATAGGGAAACCACGGTGCAACAGGATGCCTTGATCACCATCGATATAGGTGATTTTTGATTCACAGGATGCAGTAGAAGTAAAACCAGGGTCGTAGGTAAAAAACCCTTTAGAACCTAAAGTTCGGACATCGATAACGTCTTGACCAATCGTTGGGCTTAAAATATCTAGGTCAATATCACCCTTACTACCAGTCGTTAGCTTAGCTTTGTTATCAGCCATTACGGTCTCCTTAGCGCTTGATAATCGACACCCAACAACCCAGAAGCTCAGCGTTATACTGTGTCTTCATGCATTGTTCTACCGGTATGCTTTGGAAATCAGCTCGCTATCACATAAAACCTGAAATCTGAGACCGACGACAATGTAATTAGGTTGTTTATGAGTGTGTAGATGTTATGTTCTTTTTGTTGTTTTCCCTACAATATCATTATTTGTGGTAAGGGGAACAACTTTCATAACTTTTGTTATTAATACCCATCATAGTTCAAATTGAAGAGTACTTAACATTGCAACATTCACGTTTTTTTCTTTTACGATGAAGTGTCAACAGCACCGTTAAGATAATTCTGCCAGACCTATATGTAAGATAAATGTTGAATCATTGTCAAATAAGATAAGCACATTTATACAAAATGTTTAAATCGTGATCCCTCTCACTGTTCGGGCTAAATGTCTCCAAACATTTTGTGTGGGAATTGTAATGGCATTGTGAAGACTTTATACTAGCGGCAGGTCTCCGGATTACCCTGTAGTAGGAGTTCCCAGCGTGATCAGTATGCAACTTTATTTAAACATGATGGATTAGAGTTTGTGTTAAGTTGCATTTTGTACCCCTGTCGCTGTCTGATTTCCACCCCAGGTCCGGAGGATGGAAAATAATAAAGAGCTGTGTGGGCAAAATTGTGAAAAAACAAAGACCTGTCAACCTTGATTTGCAGACGATTCACTTCCCGATCACTGCAATATCTTCGATCTTGCACCGTGTCTCTGGCGTCATTACTCTCATCGCAGTTGGTATTCTGCTTTGGTTGTTAGGGACATCTCTCTCCTCTCCAGAAGGTTTTCAATACGCGTCTGAAATAATGACTGGCTTTTTTGCTAAGTTCATTCTTTGGGGCATCTTGACAGCTTTGGCTTACCACATCTGTGGTGGTATTCGTCATATGCTAATGGATTTCGGTTGTGTTGATGAAACGCTTGCTGCTGGTAACTCATCTGCAAAAATTACATTTGTCATTACCGTGATTTTAGCAATTCTGGCGGGGATTTTAGTATGGTAAGTAATGCTTCAGCTTTAGGCCGTACTGGTATCCAGGACTGGCTATTAATCCGTGGTTCTGCGATTGTCATCGCGCTCTACGTACTCTACATTGTTGGTTTTGTTGCTATTAATGACATTACCTATGACGTCTGGCGTGGCTTTTTTGCCTCTTCTGTGACGAAAGTATTCACTATCCTCACGTTGTTCTCGATTCTTGTTCATGCGTGGATTGGCATGTGGCAAGTGCTGACTGACTACGTTAAACCTTTAGCAATTCGTTTAGTATTGCAACTGGCTATCGTTGTAGGTCTGTTGGCTTATTTAATTTACGGAACAATTGTTGTGTGGGGTGCATAAATGAATCTGCCAATCAGAGAGTTTGACGCTATCGTTATCGGTGCGGGTGGCGCAGGTATGCGCGCAGCACTTCAAATTTCACAGATGGGCCTATCTTGTGCGCTTCTGTCAAAAGTTTTTCCAACTCGTTCTCATACTGTATCAGCGCAAGGTGGTATCACGGTTGCTTTAGGTAACACGCATCCTGATAACTGGGAATGGCACATGTATGACACCGTTAAAGGTTCCGACTACATTGGTGACCAAGACGCTATCGAATACATGTGTAAAACAGGGCCAGAAGCTATCCTCGAATTAGAACATATGGGGTTACCGTTCTCGCGCCTTGATGATGGAAGTATTTATCAACGTCCATTTGGTGGTCAGTCTAAAAACTTCGGTGGTGAGCAAGCTGCGCGTACTGCAGCTGCAGCTGACCGTACTGGCCATGCACTGTTACATACCTTGTATCAGCAGAACTTAAAAAACCACACAACCATTTTTTCTGAATGGTATGCCCTTGATTTAGTTAAAAACCAAGACGGCGATGTTGTAGGTTGTACTGCAATTTGTATGGAAACAGGCGAACTGGTTTATTTCAAAGCGAAAGCAACTATTTTAGCAACGGGTGGTGCGGGTCGTATTTACCAATCAACCACTAACGCACACATCAATACGGGTGATGGCGTGGGAATGGCTGCTCGTGCAGGTGTTCCACTGCAAGATATGGAAATGTGGCAATTCCACCCTACGGGGATCGCTGGCGCGGGTGTTCTCGTGACAGAAGGTTGTCGTGGTGAAGGTGGTTACCTGTTGAATAAAGACGGCGAGCGTTTCATGGAGCGTTATGCGCCGAACGCGAAAGACCTTGCGGGTCGTGACGTTGTTGCGCGCTCAATCATGATTGAAATTCGTGAAGGTCGTGGTTGTGATGGCCCATGGGGTCCACACGCCAAGCTGAAACTGGATCACTTAGGAAAAGACGTTCTGGAATCTCGTTTACCGGGTATCCTTGAATTATCTCGTACCTTTGCTCACGTTGACCCAATCAAAGAGCCAATCCCTGTTATTCCTACCTGTCATTACATGATGGGCGGTATTCCAACGAAAGTGACGGGTCAAGCTCTGCGTTATAACGAAAAAGGCGAAGATGAAGTCATTCCTGGTCTGTTTGCGGTCGGTGAAATTGCCTGTGTATCAGTACATGGTGCTAACCGCTTAGGGGGTAACTCACTTCTCGACTTAGTGGTATTTGGTCGCTCAGCGGGTCTGCATTTGAAAGAATCCATTATGGAGCAAGGTTCAATGCGTGATGCATCTGAATCTGATATTGATGCAGCGATGACACGTTTTAACCGTTGGGAAGGTGCGCGTACGGGTGAAGACCCAACTGAAATCCGTAAAGCACTGCAAACCTGTATGCAGCATAACTTCTCGGTATTCCGTGAGGGTGATGCAATGGCGAAAGGTTTAGAAGAGCTGAAAGTGATCCGTGAGCGTCTGCAAAATGCACGCCTTGATGATACTTCGACTGAATTTAATACTCAGCGTATCGAATGTTTAGAACTGGATAACCTGATGGAAACGGCTTATGCAACGGCACAAGCTGCAAACTTCCGTACAGAAAGTCGTGGTGCGCATAGCCGCTTTGACTACCCAGAGCGAGATGATGCGAATTGGTTATGTCACTCATTATATTTACCGCAATCTGAAACGATGACGCGTCGTGAAGTCAACATGCAGCCAAAACTGCGTGAAGCCTTCCCACCGAAAATTCGTACCTACTAATGCGTGGTGTTAATCCAGTTGCGGAGAAATAAACTATGAAATTACAATTTTCGATTTATCGCTACAATCCTGATGTGGACAACGCACCACGTATGCAAGATTACACGCTAGAAGTTCCTGAAGGGCGTGACATGATGTTGCTGGATGCGTTAATCCAAATCAAAGAGCAAGACCCAACACTCTCTTTCCGTCGTTCTTGTCGTGAAGGGGTATGTGGTTCCGATGGCCTGAACATGAACGGTAAAAACGGGTTGGCGTGTATTACGCCATTATCTGCTTTAATCCGTGGTGGGAAGAAAATTGTCATTCGTCCATTACCGGGTCTGCCTGTTGTGCGTGACCTGATTATCGATATGACTCAGTTCTATACCCAATACGAAAAAATTCGTCCATATCTGATTAATGATAACAAGAACCCACCAGCGCGTGAGAATTTACAAACTCCTGCACAACGTGAAAAACTCGATGGTTTATATGAGTGTATTTTGTGTGCTTGTTGTTCGACTTCTTGCCCATCGTTTTGGTGGAATCCAGACAAGTTTATCGGGCCTGCAGGCTTGTTGGCAGCGTATCGCTTCTTAATTGATAGCCGTGATACTGAAACCGATTCACGATTAGATGATCTGAACGACGCTTTTAGTGTCTTCCGCTGTCATAGCATCATGAATTGTGTCAATGTATGCCCTAAAGGGCTAAATCCAACGAAAGCTATCGGTCATATTAAATCTATGTTACTAAAACATAGCGCTTAATTATGCATATTTAACCCACAGTGCTCAGGTGCTGTGGGTTAAAAGAGAAATAGCACAAAATAAAAACATAAGTAAAAAGAAACGCGTAAAGTAAAAGCAGTAATAGGTTTTTAATGCGCGGAAGCTCACAAAAGCACGAAAACGAAATACCAACAAAGGGCGTCAGAAAGTAACATTGTCACCCATAAAAAGTAGTACTTATTAAAACGTTGTCATTACAAAAGCGTAAAAAAGTGAAAGCAAAGAAAGTAACAGTAAAAAGTAGAAAAAATAGCCAACTGCAAAAGATGAAGACGACAGCCCAAGCATAGGGGCCTTTAAAAACCGCAGCCAGTTTTTAAAGGTTCCTTAAAAGGGAAACCCTTACTGATAAAGGGCCTCCCAAAGAGAGAACATGCATAAAGCACGTCCAAGAGAACCTTTATCGAGGTCGCTTAAATGCGGCAATTAGTTAACCACGGCGAAAACTAAAGCTTTAAAAGCTTAAGGGATCACAATGCAGAACGGCGTAATGAAGGACTGGCTGGATTCAAGCTTTCTGGCAGGCGCGAACCAGACTTATATAGAACAGCTCTATGAAGATTATCTGACTGACCCTAACTCTGTCGATGCCGAGTGGAAAGCAATTTTTGAGCAACTTCCTGGTGCAGCACTAGGCACTAGCGGTGAACAATTCCACTCCCAAGCGCGCGATTACTTCCGCCGCTTAGCAAAAGACTCTACACGTTATCACACCTCTGTTAGCGATCCAGCTATCGACGCAAAACAAGTTAAAGTTTTGCAATTAATCAATGCGTTCCGCTTCCGCGGGCACCAAAATGCGAATCTTGATCCGTTAGGTCTTTGGAAACGTGAATCTGTTCCAGATTTAGACCCAGCATTCCACAACCTGACGAAAGAAGACTTCAACGAAACCTTCAACGTGGGTTCATTTGCGATTGGCAAAGAAACCATGAAGCTGAGTGAGCTATATGACCACCTGAAACGTATTTATTGCGGTTCTATTGGTGCAGAATATATGCATATCACGAATACAGAAGAAAAACGTTGGATCCAACAGCGTCTTGAGTCTGTTGATGTTTCTAAAATTTTCTCAGTAGAAGAGAAAAAACGCTTCTTAGCTGAATTAACGGCAGCTGAAGGGCTTGAGCGTTACATCGGGGCTAAATTCCCAGGTGCAAAACGTTTCTCATTGGAAGGTGGTGATTCACTGATCCCAATGCTGAAAGATTTAATCCACCACGCAGGCAAGCAAGATACCCGTGAAGTTGTTTTGGGTATGGCTCACCGTGGTCGTTTAAACGTTCTAGTTAATATCTTAGGTAAAAAACCGGGCGAATTATTTGATGAGTTCGCGGGTAAACATAAAGACCACTCAAGCGCGGGTGATGTTAAATATCACCAAGGTTTCTCCTCTGACTTTGAAACCGCAGGCTCTCGTGTTCACTTAGCGTTAGCATTTAACCCGTCTCACCTTGAGATTGTTAGTCCAGTGGTTATCGGCTCAGTGCGCGCACGTCGTGACCGTCTGGATGAAGGCCGCAGCAACATGGTTCTGCCAATTACCATTCATGGTGACTCAGCAGTAACTGGCCAAGGTGTTGTACAAGAAACACTGAACATGTCTCAAGCTCGTGGTTATGAAGTTGGCGGTACGATGCGTATCGTGATTAACAACCAAATTGGTTTCACGACTTCAAATCCAAAAGATACACGTTCAACAGAATACTGCACAGATATCGTGAAGATGGTGCAGGCACCAATTTTCCACGTGAATGCGGATGACCCAGAAGCAGTGTCTTTCGTGACTCGTTTAGCGCTTGATTTCCGTAACACGTTCAAACGCGATGTTATGATTGATTTAGTCTGTTATCGCCGCCATGGCCATAACGAAGCGGATGAGCCAAGTGCAACTCAGCCTGTGATGTATCAAAAAATCAAACAGCACCCAACACCACGTAAAATTTATGCAGATCGTTTAATTGCAGAAAACGTATTAAGTGCTAATGATGTTACTGAAATGGTTAATCTGTATCGCGATGCGTTAGATGCAGGTAACTGTGTGGTTGAAGAGTACCGTGAAATGGGGCTGAACTCATATACATGGGCTCCATATTTAAACCATGAATGGGATGCATCCTATAAATCAACAGTTGATATTAAACGCTTAACGGATCTGGCTGTTAAAGTCAGCACTATCCCAGAAGGCGTGGTTGCGCAATCTCGTGTTGAGAAAATTTATACCGACCGTGCCGAAATGGCAAAAGGTGAGAAATTACTCGACTGGGGCGCGGCTGAAACTTTAGCGTACGCAACGTTAGTTGATGAAGGTATTCCTGTGCGTTTGTCCGGTGAAGACGCAGGCCGTGGTACATTCTTCCACCGTCATGCAGTTATTCACAACCAAACAAATGGTTCAGTTTACGTTCCACTGCAAAATATCCATAACGGCCAAGGCGTCTTTAATGTTTGGGACTCTGTTCTGACTGAAAACGCGGTATTAGCATTCGAATATGGCTATGCCACTACTGAGCCTCGTGCACTGACTATTTGGGAAGCCCAATTTGGTGACTTTGCTAACTGTGCTCAAGTGGTTATCGACCAATTTATTAGCTCTGGTGAGCAAAAATGGGGTCGTATGTGTGGTCTGGTAATGCTACTGCCTCATGGTTATGAAGGTCAGGGGCCAGAGCACTCATCTGCACGTTTAGAACGTTACCTGCAACTGTGTGCTGACCAAAACATGCAAGTGTGTGTGCCGTCAACACCTGCTCAGGTTTATCACATGTTGCGTCGCCAAGCCTTACGTGGCATGCGCCGTCCTCTGATTGTGATGTCACCAAAATCTCTGCTACGTCACCCATTAGCGGTCTCTAGCATGGAAGAATTGGCAAACGGTACATTCGAGCCAGTTATCGGTGAAATAGATGATATCAATCCGAAAAATGTGAAACGCGTCGTTATGTGTTCAGGTAAAGTCTATTACGATCTGTTAGAACAACGTCGTAAAAATGAACAAACTGACGTGGCTATCGTGCGTATCGAACAGTTATATCCGTTCCCACACGAAGATATCCAAAAAGCGTTGGCGCAATTTACTGATGTAAAAGACTTTGTATGGTGTCAAGAAGAGCCATTAAACCAAGGTGCTTGGTATTGCAGTCAACATAACTTCCGTGAAGCTATCCCAACAGGGGCAACTTTACGTTATGCAGGTCGAGCTGCTTCTTCATCTCCAGCAGTTGGCTATACGTCCGTACACCAGGAACAACAGAAAGCCCTGGTTAATGACGCTTTGAACATTGAATAATTAAAGGATAGAAAATGAGTAGCGTAGAAATTCTTGTTCCCGATCTTCCTGAGTCCGTTGCAGATGCTACGGTTGCCACATGGCATAAAAAACCAGGTGACAGTGTTCAGCGTGACGAAGTACTGGTTGAGATCGAAACAGATAAAGTCGTATTAGAAGTTCCTGCAAGTGAAGCTGGTGTATTAGAAGCTATCGTTGAAGATGAAGGTGCAACGGTATTGTCTAAGCAATTACTGGGTCGCATTCGTTTAGGCGATAGCACAGGTATTCCTGCTGAAGTGAAAGAAGCACAAGAGTCAACACCTGCACAGCGTCAAACGGCAAGTTTAGAAACTGAAAGCAATGATGCTCTGACCCCTGCGATCCGTCGTTTGATTGCAGAGCACGACTTAAATCCAGCTGACATCAAAGGTACGGGTGTTGGTGGTCGTTTAACGCGTGAAGATGTTGAAAAACATTTAGCTGCAAATAAATCTGCGGCACCTGCGGCGAAAGCCCCAGCGGCTCCACAAGCGCCTTTAGCACACCGTAGCGAAAAACGTGTTCCAATGACGCGTTTACGTAAACGTATTGCTGAGCGCCTGTTAGAAGCGAAAAACACGACCGCCATGTTGACGACCTTTAACGAAGTCAATATGCAACCAATCAAAGACTTACGTAAACAATATGGCGAAGTATTCGAAAAACGTCATGGTGTTCGTTTAGGTTTTATGTCTTTCTATGTGAAAGCTGCGGTTGAAGCACTGAAGCGCTACCCAGAAGTGAATGCTTCTATTGATGGCGATGATGTGGTTTACCATAACTATTTCGATATCAGTATTGCGGTTTCAACACCACGTGGTTTGGTAACACCAGTTCTGCGTGATGTCGATGCAATGAGCATGGCAGATATCGAGAAGAAAATTAAAGAACTGGCTGTTAAAGGTCGTGACGGTAAATTAACTGTCGAAGACTTAAGTGGTGGTAACTTCACTATCACTAACGGTGGCGTATTTGGTTCTCTGATGTCTACACCTATCATTAACCCACCACAGAGCGCGATTTTAGGCATGCATGCCATTAAAGACCGCCCTATGGCTGTAAATGGTAAGGTAGAGATTCTTCCTATGATGTATTTAGCACTGTCTTACGACCACCGTTTAATCGATGGTAGTGAGTCAGTTGGCTTCTTAGTCGCTATCAAAGATATGCTGGAAGATCCAACTCGTTTACTGCTGGACGTATAGCAACATAACAGGGCAGGGTACAACTTGCCCGGTCTGAAGTAACCGATGCAACCCGTTCGCGGGTTGCTAAATCAGTAACAATTGCAGGAGGCGAATAAACGCCTCTTCAGACTCAATTATGGATAGAACATCATGAATTTACACGAGTACCAGGCAAAACAGTTGTTTGCACGTTATGGGATGCCTGCACCGACAGGTTATGCCTGTTCATCAGTCGCTGAAACCGTCGATGCTGCTAAAAAAATTGGTGACGGCCCTTGGGTAATTAAATGCCAAGTTCACGCAGGTGGACGTGGTAAAGCTGGCGGCGTAAAAGTCACTAGTGATATCAACGAAGTGAAAGCATTTGCAGAACACTGGTTAGGTAAAAACTTAGTTACCTATCAAACAGATGCAAACGGCCAGCCTGTTAACCAAATTCTGGTTGAAACGGCAACTGATATTGCTAAAGAACTCTATTTAGGTGCGGTTGTAGACCGTAGTACTCGCCGCGTTGTATTCATGGCATCTACCGAAGGTGGCGTGGAAATCGAGAAAGTCGCAGAAGAGACTCCAGAGTTAATTCACAAAGCGATTATCGACCCACTGACTGGCCCAATGCCTTTCCAAGGCCGTGAGTTAGCATTTAAATTAGGCTTAACTGGCAAACAAGTTAGTCAATTCGCGAAAATTTTCATGGGTCTGGCTACATTATTCCTAGAACGCGATTTAGCATTAGCGGAAATCAACCCACTGGTTATCAGCACTGCGGGTGATTTAGTTTGCTTAGATGGTAAATTAGGTATCGATAGCAACGCGTTATATCGTCAACCAGAGATCCGTGAACTACGTGATGAATCACAAGAAGATGCACGTGAAGCACAAGCCGCTCAGTGGGAACTGAACTACGTTGCGTTAGACGGCAACATCGGCTGTATGGTTAACGGTGCGGGCCTTGCAATGGGTACTATGGATATCGTTAAGCTGCACGGTGGTGCACCGGCTAACTTCTTAGATGTTGGCGGTGGCGCGACAAAAGAGCGTGTAACTGAAGCATTTAAAATCATTCTTTCTGATGAAAACGTGAAAGCCGTTTTTGTTAACATCTTTGGTGGTATCGTTCGCTGCGACCTGATTGCAGACGGCATCATTGGTGCAGTAGAAGAAGTTGGCGTAAATGTACCAGTCGTTGTGCGTTTAGAAGGTAACAATGCAGAGTTAGGTGCTAAAAAACTGGCAGATAGCGGCTTGAATATTATCGCTGCAAACAGCCTGACTGATGCAGCTAAGAAAGCAGTAGCAGCAGCGGAGGCTAAATAATGTCTATTTTAATCGATAAAAACACCAAAGTAATTTGCCAAGGTTTCACTGGTGGCCAAGGTACATTCCACTCAGAACAAGCGATTGCTTATGGCACGCAAATGGTCGGTGGTGTGACGCCAGGTAAAGGTGGCACTGTTCACTTAGGTCTGCCTGTATTTAACACTGTTCGTGAAGCTGTAGAAGCAACGGGCGCAACAGCCTCTGTTATCTATGTTCCAGCACCATTTTGTAAAGATTCTATTTTAGAAGCTATCGATGCTGGCATTAAGCTGATCATCACTATCACTGAAGGTATTCCAACTCTGGATATGCTGACAGTTAAAGTGAAATTAGACGAAGCAGGCGTTCGTATGATTGGCCCTAACTGCCCTGGTGTTATCACGCCGGGTGAATGTAAGATTGGTATCCAACCTGGCCATATCCATATGCCAGGTAAAGTCGGTATCGTTTCACGTTCAGGTACGTTGACTTATGAAGCAGTTAAACAAACAACAGATGCAGGCTTAGGCCAATCGACTTGTGTAGGTATCGGTGGTGACCCAATTCCAGGTTCAAACTTCATTGATATCCTGAAGTTATTCCAAGCAGATCCACAAACTGAAGCTATCGTGATGATCGGTGAAATCGGTGGTAACGCAGAAGAAGAAGCAGCTGAATATATTAAAAAGCATGTTACTAAGCCTGTTGTAGGCTATATCGCAGGTGTAACTGCACCAAAAGGCAAACGTATGGGCCACGCAGGTGCAATCATCGCAGGTGGTAAAGGGACTGCTGATGAGAAATTTGCTGCATTAGAAGCTGCTGGCGTGAAAACCGTTCGTAGCCTTGCAGACATCGGTGATGCAGTCAAATCTCTGCTGAATAAATAAGTAATTCGCTAGGCAACTAGCAAGAGTAAGAGACGAAAGCCCGTGCTCATGTGAGCACGGGTTTTTTTATGCCTTTTAAATATTTTTATAGGGTTATGCGGTTTTTTGAAATGTGTGTCTATACTTAAAAGTGCGTTCTATAGGCTTATATGAAGGAAAATTGATAATAAAAAGGCAATTTAGGTGAGCAGGGTAGTGCTAATAGCACTTTATGCAAAAAAAAGCGAAATTGCGGCATATCAATTTTATAATATTGACGGTAATTCAATTAAGCCAATATAACAGTTTAGTTGAGAAAACGGCTATATTAATAAAATTCATAATAAGTTTAAAATAAGATACTATTACAAATTAAATATTCTTTTTTCGAGTCGTTAATTCAATGATTATATTTTTTGTTAATCTTTGGAAAAATTAAGAACATTTATATCATTATCAATAACAGCAATTTAACAAGTAAATAACCATTAATTGACTGACAGGTATAGCAATTAACAACAGGAAAAAAATTGACGCAAATCAATTCATTGCCTCTGGCTTTATTTGTTCAAATTGCTTAAATTGGTGCTCGATCAAATACTCGATTTTCTATTAAAGGGTATAATTATTGATGTAAATTCAGAATTCAAATCTGAGTCACGTAAAAGAAGTTTATTGTGTGTGAAGATAAGCGTACTATTATTATGGTAACGTTTGTTCTTTTAATTTTGTTAATTTTTTGTTGTTTTGAGGCATTTTTTGCTGGTAGTTAAGAGGCTTTCTAAGTATTTAAAACTGGAAGCTGGGTTGCCGCAAGTCGGTGTCTTCCTGCTAGGAGCAAGGAGTCAAGATGTTTGATATTGTCGAACTGTCACGATTACAGTTTGCCTTAACTGCGATGTATCACTTCCTGTTCGTACCATTAACGCTAGGTATGGCGTTTTTGCTTGCGATCATGGAAACGGTATATGTACTGTCAGGCAAGCAAATTTATAAAGATATGACTAAGTTCTGGGGTAAGTTATTTGGTATTAACTTTGCTCTGGGTGTTGCAACGGGTCTGACCATGGAGTTCCAATTCGGTACTAACTGGTCTTACTACGCGCACTATGTTGGAGATATCTTCGGTGCACCTCTTGCAATCGAAGGTCTGATGGCGTTCTTCTTAGAATCAACGTTTGTCGGTTTATTCTTCTTTGGTTGGGATCGTTTAAGCAAAAAACAACACCTAGCTGTAACATGGTTAGTTGCTTTAGGTTCTAACTTCTCTGCTTTGTGGATCTTGGTTGCGAACGGTTGGATGCAAAACCCAATCGCTGCTGATTTCAACTTCGAAACAATGCGTATGGAAATGGTTAGCTTCTCTGAGCTAGTCTTAAACCCAGTTGCGCAGGTTAAGTTCGTCCACACAGTTGCTGCGGGTTATTGTACCGGTGCAATGTTTGTCCTTGGTATTAGCTCTTACTACCTGCTTAAAGGTCGTGATGTTGCTTTTGCTAAACGTTCTTTTGCTATTGCTGCAAGCTTTGGTATTGCTGCTGTTCTGTCTGTTATCGTTCTTGGTGATGAATCAGGTTACGAAATGGGTGACGTTCAGAAAACCAAACTGGCTGCTGTTGAAGCAGAGTGGGAAACCCATGCTCCACCAGCTGCGTTTAACTTAATCGCTTGGCCGGATACTGAAAAGCAAGAAAATAAATTTGCTATCTCGATTCCTTGGGCGATGGGTATTATTGCAACCCGTTCAATCGATACGCCTGTATTAGGTCTGAAAGACTTAATGAAACAGCACGAAGTTCGTATTCGTAACGGTATGATTGCATACGGTCAGTTACAAGAGCTTCTTGCAGGTAATAAAGATCCTGAACTGCGTTCGGCATTTGAAGTAAACAAAAAAGATCTCGGATATGGCCTTCTGTTAAAACAATATGCACCAAATGTTGTTGATGCAACTGAAGCTCAAATCCAAAAAGCAGTGAAAGATAGTATTCCTAACGTTGGGCCGCTGTTCTGGGCATTCCGTATCATGGTTGGTGTTGGCTTCCTATTACTGTTGATTATTGGCTGGGCATTCCTGTCAGTAGTTCGTAACCGTATTGGTCAAAATAAACTATTGCTGCGTATTGCACTATTCGGTATTCCACTACCATGGATTGCAATTGAATCAGGTTGGTTCGTTGCGGAGTATGGTCGTCAGCCATGGGCAATCGGTGAAGTGTTACCTGTTTCGGTTGCACACTCCAACTTGACGACTCATGACCTGATCTTCTCTATGGTATTGATCTGTGGTCTGTACACACTGTTCTTAATTGCTGAAATGTTCTTAATGTTCAAATTCGCTCGTAAAGGGCCAAGCAGCCTGAAAACTGGCCGCTATCACTTTGAACAGAAAAACCCTTCTGCACACGACGTTCAGTAAATAGGAGCCACTTATGTTTGATTATGAAGTTCTTCGGTTTGTGTGGTGGATCCTTATCGGTGTATTACTGATTGGATTTGCTGTCACAGATGGCTTTGACATGGGCGTTGGCTTCTTATTACCTATTTTAGGTAAAACGGATACTGAACGCCGTATCATGATTAACGCTGTTGCACCTCACTGGGATGGTAACCAAGTTTGGTTAATCACAGCTGGTGGTGCGATGTTTGCTGCCTGGCCACAGGTCTATGCTGCATCATTCTCCGGTTTCTATATCGCGATGATTTTAGTGCTAGCAGCATTGTTCTTCCGTCCGGTTGGTTTCGACTACCGTTCAAAACTGGAGAACCAAAAATGGCGCAATATGTGGGACTGGGGTCTGTTCATCGGTGGTTTCGTTCCACCATTAGTTATCGGTGTTGCGTTTGGTAACCTGTTATTAGGTGTTCCACTGCAAATTGATAACCAACAGTATTTGACCTACACGGGTAACCTGTTTGGTCTGCTAAACCCATATGGTCTGTTGGCGGGTGTCGTTGGCTTAATGATGATTGTTACCCAAGGTGCAACTTATCTGCAAATGCGTACCACTGGCGAACTGTACTTACGTGTGCGTAAAGCAACCTATATCTGTGCGTTAGTTACATTGTTAGCGTTTGCGGGTGCAGGTGTTTGGTTAGTCATGGGCATTGATGGTTATGTTATCACTTCAACTATTGATACTCTGGCGGTGTCAAACCCACTGAACAAAACAGTTGCAGTTGAATCAGGTGCTTGGTTGACTAATTTCAATACTTACCCAATCCTGTGGGCATTGCCTGCTCTGGGTGTAGGATTGCCGTTAATCACAATGCTGTTTAGTAAAGCAGACAAAAATGGTTGGGCGTTTGTGAGTTCTTCATTAACTATCGCTTGTATCATTTTAACCTGTGGTGTAGCAATGTTCCCATTCATCATGCCTTCAAGCATCATGCCAAACGCAAGTTTGACCATGTGGGATGCAACATCTAGCCTGTTTACTCTGCAAGTGATGACTGTTGTTGCTATTATCTTTGTACCAATCGTACTGGCATACACCGCATGGTGTTACTACAAAATGTTCGGTCGTTTGGACAAAAACTTCATCGAAGGCAACAAGCACTCACTGTATTAAGGAGCATAACTATGTGGTATTTCGCCTGGATCCTCGGCACGCTGTTAGCTTGTAGTTTTGCAGTGATTGCAGCATTAGCGTTAGAGCACTCTGAAGACTCTAAAGCCGCTAAAGATGGTGAGTAATAAAAATGCTGGTGGATAAAACCTATCAGCTATTGGATAAGGGGCCGATAAGGGCCCTTATCCTTATTTTAGCTTTAGTCACAGCAGGTGCAGTCATGTGGGATCCAACCCTATTTGCTGCGAAGACCAGCTCATTTCAAATATGGCAAGGGTTATTATTAATATGGGCAACGTGTACCGCGATGATTTTTGGTGTTGGTTTTAAACCCCAAAAAGTTATCTTTCGTGCAATTTTTCACCCATTACCTGCTGCCATCATTCTTATTTGGGGACTTTTTCAGGTCTTTAGATAATTCTAATTGCTAATTATGGGTCAATGGACCCATAATTATTTTTGATATCTTTACTTTCAAAGTGATTCCAAACTGGCACTGTCTTGCGTATAGTGGCACCGTTAATTAATTTAACCTAAGACGGAGTGATTGTTATGTTATTTCGCTGGCCTGTTCGCGTGTATTATGAAGATACAGATGCGGGCGGTGTTGTTTATCATGCACGCTATTTAGCCTTTTTTGAGCGAGCAAGAACCGAAATGCTGCGAAATAAAGGTATCAATCAACAAAGTATGCTTGCTGAGAACCTTGGCTTCGTTGTGCGAAGCATGACAATTGATTTTGTCAAAGGGGCGAAGCTGGATGACCTGCTGGAAGTTGAAACACAAATTATTGAAATGAAACGTGCTTCACTCACTTTTCAGCAAAGGTTAGTTGATTCGCAAGGTAACCTGCTTTGTGGGGCAAATGCCCTTATTGCTTGTGTGGACACATCAAAAATGAAGCCGATTGCGCTTCCTAAGTCTATTGTCGCGGAGTTTAAACAGTGACTGACATGAATATCCTGGATTTATTCCTTAAAGCGAGCCTTTTGGTTCAGCTCATTATGTTCGTTTTGATCGGTTTTTCTATCGCATCATGGGCGATCATTATTCAAAGAACGAAAATTTTAAATGCGGCAACGCGTGAGGCGGAAGCATTTGAAGATAAGTTCTGGTCAGGTATCGAGCTATCGCGCTTATATAAAGAAAGCCAAGCTCGCCGTGATGAATTGAGTGGTGCCGAACAAATTTTCCATTCTGGTTTTAAAGAGTTTGTTCGTTTACACCAAGCGAATATTCATGCACCAGATGCGGTCGTGACAGGTGCTTCTCGAGCAATGCGTATTTCAATGAATCGTGAGCTTGAATCAGTTGAAGCGCATATCCCATTTTTAGGTACTGTTGGTTCAATTAGCCCATATATTGGTTTATTTGGTACCGTTTGGGGGATTATGCATGCGTTTATTGCATTGGGAGCGGTAAAACAAGCAACATTACAAATGGTTGCACCGGGTATTGCCGAAGCACTTATTGCAACCGCAATTGGCTTATTTGCAGCGATCCCTGCCGTTATGGCATTCAACCGTTTGAACTTACGTGTTAGCAAATTAGAGCAAAATTACGATAACTTTATGGAAGAGTTTTTGGCCATCTTGCATCGTCAAGCCTTCTCTGCTGATAAGAAATAAGACGGGGAGATAAGCGAATGGCGCGCACAAGTCGCAGACGTGAGCTGAAATCCGAAATCAACATAGTTCCATTACTGGACGTATTGTTGGTACTGTTGCTGATATTTATGGCAACAGCACCGATTATTTCTCAAAGTGTGGAAGTTGAGCTGCCGGATGCAACAGATACACAAACCGTATCATCAAGTGATAACCCACCGATTATTTTAGAAGTGTCGGGGGTTGGCCAATATAACATGCGCCTTGATGGTGAGGTTTTAGAATTGCTACCACCAGAGCAAATTGCTGCAGAGGCAAAATCTCAATTAGAGAAAAACCCCAAAGCAGTTTTCTTGATTGGTGGAGCAAAAGAAGTCCCTTATGAAGAAGTGATTAAAGCGCTGAATATATTACACAGCGCAGGGATAAAATCAGTTGGCTTGATGACTCAGCCTATATAGGCTGGGTTATTGTCGTTTGAATAAGTCACAATTCTTTTTTTGGATACCAGAGTGGGAAAGACAAAAGAGAAAAAAGATAACTTAAATCGCTCGTTAGTGATGTCAATCGTATTGCACATCCTATTGATTGGGTTGATTGTTATAGGCTCTTTAGTTTCCGTCGTCAAACTTGGTGGTGGCGGGGAAGAGGGAACTGTCATCGATGCGGTGATGGTTGACCCGGGCGTGGTTGTTGAGCAGTATGAAGAAATGCAAAGGCAGCAAAATAACGTCAGACAAGCGGCGAAAGAGCGCAAAGAGCAAGAACAAAAGCAAGAGGCTGAGCTCAGAGAGCAGCAAGAAAAGGAACAAAAGCGTCTTCAGCAGCTTGAAGAAGAGCGTATTAAAACTGAGCGTGCAACGGCGGAGCAACAAAAGCAAGCCGAAGAACAACAGAAAATAGCATTAGAAGCGGCTAAAAAAGCGAAGGAAGAGCAAAAAATAGCCGAAGAAGCTGCCGCGAAAGCGAAAGCAGAAAAAGAAAAATTAATTAAAGAGCAGGCTGCTGAAAAGGCGAAAGCTGAGGCGCAAGCTCAGAAAGAAGCGGAAGCAGCGAAAGCCAAAGCAGAAAAAGAAGCTAAAGAAAAAGCAGAAAAGGACGCGAAAGTAAAAGCAGAAAAGGACGCGAAAGTAAAAGCTGAAAAAGAAGCTAAAGCTAAAGCCGATAAAGAAGCCAAAGAAAAGGCTGACAAAGAAGCGAAAGCAAAAGCAGCAAAAGCCAAAGCTGAGGCAGCAAAAAATGCCGCTTCTGTTGACGATTTACTCGGCGATTTAACGGCATCAGGCCCTAGCAAGCAAGGTGGCGAAGCTGCAGCTGGAAAAGGTGGCGGTAAAAAATCGGGCGCATCGAATGCTGATGTAGACAGCTATGCTGGTAAGGTGAAAGCGGCTATCCAAAGTAAGTTTTATGATTCAGATACTTTTCGTGGGCGTACTTGTGAACTTCAATTGAAGCTCGCACCTGATGGGCTATTAGTGAGTATTACACCAAAAAATAGCCCAGCCAATGACGCAGCGCTTTGTGACGCCGCAATCCGAGCAGCAAAACTTGCAACGATGCCTAAACCACCTAGCAGAGAAGTCTATGATACGTTTAATAAAGCAGGTAGCACAGTTGTGTTTAAACCTTAATTTTCAATAACTCAGACCAGTCTGTATTGATATTATTAAGGCAATAGAATAAATAGTTTGTGTGGTATCTAGTTTTGTTATTATACCTTTGTTAAAATTCAGCGAATTATTGCGGTAGTAAATAATCCGCAGTAAGGGAGATAAGAATGAAGCAGGCTTTTAAAGTAGTTTTAGGGTTCCTAATGCTATGGGCGACAGTGGCTCAGGCTGAAATACGTATTGAGATCACTGAAGGTGTTAACTCAGCTCAACCTATTGGTGTTGTGCCGTTTAAATGGTCAGGTGCGGGTGCTCCACCACAAGAAGTTGGCCAAATAGTAGGCGCTGATTTACGCAATAGCGGAAAATTTAACCCTATTGAGCCAAGCCGTATGCCTCAACAACCGGGTACCGCTTCTGAAGTGATCCCTGAAGCGTGGACAGCGTTAGGTATTAACGCAGTGGTTGTGGGCCAGGTGCAGCCTGCTGCAGATGGCAGCTTTGTCGTTAGCTATCAGTTAGTTGATGTCGCGGCTAACCCAGGTGCTGTTTTATCTCAGAACCAATATAAAGTAACAAAAGAATGGTTACGCTATGCAGCGCATACTGCAAGTGATGAAGTCTTTGAAAAATTGACAGGTATTCGTGGCGCATTCCGTACACGTATTGCTTATATTGTTGTCAACAAAGGCGGTCAGTATCCATATGAATTACGTGTTTCTGACTATGACGGTTTTAACCAATTTACGGTTCACCGTTCACCAGAACCTTTGATGTCGCCAGCTTGGTCACCAGATGGTGAAAAACTGGCTTACGTTACATTTGAAAGCGGTAGTTCAGCACTTGTCATTCAAACCTTATCGACAGGAGCAGTTCGTCAGGTAGCATCATTCCCACGTCACAATGGGGCACCTGCATTCTCTCCTGATGGGACTAAACTGGCATTTGCATTGTCTAAAACAGGCAGCTTGAACTTATATATAATGGACTTAGCGAGTGGGCAAATTCGTCAGGTAACCGATGGTCGTAGTAACAATACCGAGCCAAGTTGGATGCCAGATAGCCAAACTTTAGTCTATACTTCAGATCAGGCGGGACGTCCGCAGATTTATAAAATCAATATTAATGGTGGCAGTCCTGAACGTGTTTCTTGGGAAGGAACACAAAATCAGGACGCTGATGTTAGCCCGGATGGTACTTTCTTAGTGATGGTCAGCTCCGGCGGCGGTCAGCAACATGTCGCCAAACAAGATCTGGCAACGAATAACGTTGAGTTTTTAACGAAAACGTTCCTAGATGAAACGCCGAGTATCGCACCTAACGGCACTATGGTAATTTATAGCTCCTCTCAAGGCTTGGGGACTATATTGCAGCTAGTTTCGACCGACGGGCGTTTCAAAGCGCGTCTTCCGGCTACCGATGGACAGGTTAAATTCCCTGCCTGGTCGCCGTATCTGTGATGCATAATAATAATGTGTGGCAAAAAATATTAAGGATCAAAACGATGCAACTGAATAAAGTGCTTAAAGGGCTGATGATCGCGTTACCAATCATGGCAGTCGCAGCTTGTAGCTCTAACAAAAACAATGACCAAGATGGCGTAGATACTTCTACTAACCAAACTAACACTGGTCTGTCTGCGGAAGAGCTGGCACGTCAGCAAATGGAACAGCTGCAACAAAACAACACTGTTTACTTTGGCTTTGACAAATACAACGTATCTCCAGAGTACGCTGAAATGTTAGATGCACACGCAGCATTCCTGCGTAGCAACCCATCTGTACGTGTTGTTGTTGAAGGTCATGCGGATGAGCGTGGTACTCCAGAATACAACATCGCGCTGGGCGAGCGTCGTGCTAATGCAGTTAAAATGTACCTGCAAAGCAAAGGTGTTTCTGGTGACCAAGTTTCACTGGTTTCTTACGGTAAAGAAAAACCAGCTGTGTTAGGTCACACTGAAGCAGACTACGCGAAAAACCGTCGTGCAGTCATTGCATACTAATAGATAAGCGAAATTATCTATTATGAACAGTAACTTCAGACACTTACTAGTCGGTCTGTCGTTATTGGTTGGCGTAGCGGCCCCTTGGGCCGCTATTGCCCAAGCGCCAATCAACAATGTCGGATCTGGTTCAACAACAGACCGCCTTACCCAACTTGAGACAGCAGTTAGCTCTCAAGGTCAAATTATGTATCAAATCCAACAGCAACTCGCTGACAACCAACGCGACATCGATATGTTACGTGGCCAGATTCAAGAAAGTGAATACAAATTGAATCAAGTCATTGAGCGCCAGAAAGATTTATACATGCAATTAGACAATGCAGGCGGTGGTAATTCAGCAACCTCAGGCGATACAGCAACACCAGACACTAGCGCATCAAATGGAACATCTTCCTCTACGACACCTACGGCAGCGGCCAATACGGGTGGAAATGAGAAAGATGATTACAATGCGGCAGTCAAATTAGCAATGGAAAGCAAATCCAAAGCTCAAATTGACCAAGCAATCGGTGCATTACAAGGTTTTATTAAAGCCTACCCTAAGTCTGGGTATCAATCTAATGCCAACTATTGGTTGGGGCAGTTAAACTACAACAAAGGTAGCAAAGACGATGCTGCTTTTTATTTTGCCACTGTAGTTAAGCAGTATCCTAAATCCCAAAAAAGCAGCGAAGCCTTATATAAAGTTGGGCTGATCATGCAAGATAAGGGACAAAAAGATAAAGCAAAAGCTGTTTACCAACAGGTATTGAAACAATATCCAAACAGTGCTGGTTCAAAATTAGCCGAAAAAAAGCTGAGTACACTTTAATTTATAGCCCCGAAGCAATATTACCGAATATTTCGGGGTTATCAGTATGATAAGTGTGCATTTAAACTTTTTTTTTAAAAAAATCGTTGCACCCTCGTCAGAAATCAGTAATATAGGCCGCCGTTGAGACGAGAATGTGGTTAGCCAAAAATCTCGAGATACAAAAAGAAATTTAGTTAGAAATGTTGTTTTAGATGGGTCGTTAGCTCAGTCGGTAGAGCAGTTGACTTTTAATCAATTGGTCGCAGGTTCGAATCCTGCACGACCCACCATCTAAGCAGTATAAAATCAGAATTCCAAGATGGGTCGTTAGCTCAGTCGGTAGAGCAGTTGACTTTTAATCAATTGGTCGCAGGTTCGAATCCTGCACGACCCACCATCTCAA
>NZ_JAMPNU010000024.1:0-102333 GCF_028479505.1 Providencia sp. PROV205
TTATAATCAATGTATTGAGCTATATGTACCACCATTTACATTTACGACGCCATATAAAAAAGACGTAGGATCAACATTGAAAAGATAAGCAAATTGAAATAATGAATCAACATCAATGCAACTTTCGCCAGTCTCGAATCGATTCATTTCTTCTTCTGTTACACCGATTAAGCTTGCCATTTTTTCTATCGATATTTTATGGTTTTCTCGCTGTTTTCGGATTTTTATCCCTAGCATTTTAGCAATGCTTTCCTTGCCCATAATAACCTCTACTAAATATTAAAATGAATATTATCAACCGGTGCGTAAATTATCACCAACCGTAAATTTATAAATTGACTTAAAATAATAAAACTCTGATTAAATGAATCGTTTTAAGACAATCCATTAATGAAAAACAAACAGAAAAACCAGATAAGCAGATGATATAATTAGATTATATCTATTTCATTGTTACATTTTAGTTGTGATGGTCATCACATAACACTTTAAGACCCAATAAAGATAGAAACTAGGTTATAGTCAGTCACCAGCTAATAAATTGTATTTCCAATTTAATTTAAATTCTAGCTTACATTTCCAATTTGATAAAACTATATTGCCAAATTTAATGTTATAACCTTAGGAAATTCGTGACAATTTGTATTCATCCGTATCAATAAGTTTCCACAAAGCAATTATAATAAAGAAAAATTTTTTTCATCATAAAAAAAGACGTTTTTTTTTATTTATTAGTCGAAATAACAAGATTAGATTCAGGTAATAATAATAAGACATTCTATATTACGCTTATAAGGTTAAAGCACTTTTAAGATTAGTAAGTTACATTATTTCAATCTTATTTTGAATCTCTAAAATAGATTACTATAACAGATCGTCTTAGATGTAAATAAAATTATGTCTCACACTTATGCCATATTCATTACTTTCAGTCTATACACAGTATGTAAAAATTAGGCAAATTACGTAAACG
The DNA here is from genome assembly GCF_028479505.1 of Providencia sp. PROV205. Taxonomy (NCBI): domain Bacteria; kingdom Pseudomonadati; phylum Pseudomonadota; class Gammaproteobacteria; order Enterobacterales; family Morganellaceae; genus Providencia; species Providencia sp. PROV205. The sequence goes on from NZ_JAMPNU010000024.1 coordinate 974, forward strand.
CCTAACAAGTGTATTTAAGCATTCAATCTAACCCCTCCCTTATCAAAACTTACTTAACTTCACATCTTTTTAATAAAATTGTCAGTTAGCATGCTATCCTATTACGAGCACCTATGAATACTTACCAGTCATCACACTGAGTTATTATATGACCTCTTATTTTATTGGTAAGTAAAAGAGACCTGAAAGGATAATCATGCTACAAGAAAGTGTTATCAGGGAAATCATTCTCTGGATAGAACAAAATTTAGAATCTCGCCTATCCCTAGATACTGTTGCCGATAAATCAGGATACACAAAATGGCACTTTCAGCGCCTATTTAAAAACCAAACAGGACTCGCACTTGGCTCCTATATCCGAGCAAGACGTCTTTCTTGTTCTGCTGTCGCATTACGGCTAACAAATGACAGCATAATGGACATTTCTCTAAGATACCGCTTTGACTCGCAACAAACTTTTTGCCGCGCGTTTAAAAAGCAATTTAATCTGACCCCTTCTGAATATAGAAAACGAGAAGGATGGAAAGTTGAAGGGTTCTGTTTACCTTTACGAGAGAGTAAAGAGCTCAGTGTTCAAGTTAAATTGGCTCAGTTACCCGCAATCAACTTACTCGGAACTAAGCATCGTTATACTAAAGATATTAATGAGTGGAACCTAAAAACCGATGAACTGCGCCGATACTATTGGAGGGCTTTTTTTGAGAAAAACCCTTATGTCACGCAGCATTTATATGCTATCCATGGTATTGACCAAAGCGCTAATGCAGAAGGGCATTTCCTATATACCACGGCTCTAGATGAACAAGATGTTAGTATTGCGCTTCCGCAAGCAACTAACTTACAGTTACCCTCAGGAAATTATTTAGAAATCAAAATCACTAGTAGCCTTCATGGTATAGATTACAATGACATTATCTATACTGCTTATGGGAAGGTGCTTGCTGAAATGGATATCGTCCGTGGTGAAGGGCCAGATGTTGAGCAATATGTCCTAAAGTCTAAACCCTCTTATGAGGCATTCATTAATGATTCACGCCATTTCATTCAAGAACTAAATTATTATATTCCCGTTATTATTTAACGACTAGGTATTTAACAACTAGCTATTTAACAACCAGCCAGCAAGCAACCCACACAAAAGTTGTATGGGTTGTTGAGCTAATAATTAAAAAGTCACATTCATTTTTGCCCAGAAATTTCTCCCTGGTTCATTCACTGGCACGTTGGATGAATAGCCAAAACCGCTGTTTCCAGCTAAATTAAGGTGCTCGCTATAGGTTTTGTCAAAAAGGTTATCAACACCTGCGCTTAATTTCATGTTTTCATTAATTTTATACGCTGTATTTAATGAAAAAATTGTGAAACCCGCACTTTTGCTAAAATCTTTACCCACTACATTACCATCATTAATGGCAACGCGATTTTGGCGGCTCACGACTCGTACTAAGCCTGTCGTGGTCCAATCGCCTTTTTCCCACGATAAGCCAAATCGGCTTTCCAACGGTGGCATTTGCGGTAATGCCTTTCCATCTGTACGGTTTTCGCCCCATGAATACGCAAGGCTTGCATCCGCTTTCCACTCATCACTGAGTTTTTGTGCAACACCGAGTTCTCCTCCCATAATTAACGCATCCACATTTTCCACCTGGCTCATTCTTGGATTTATTGCGCTATAACGGAAGAGAATAAAATCATCAACACGCCCTACATATGCAGAAACCCATGCATTGGTGTCTTCATGGCTATATTTAGCTCCAATATCTAGCTGAGTCGTTTTTTCAGTTTTTAGCTTATCAAACACATTATTGCTACCATCCGGGCCGAGTTTAGGCGAGAACAATTCCCAATAATCAGGAAAGCGTTCTGTATAACCGACACCTGCATATAACATGACAGGCGTACCCGATAAAGAATGCTCATAACGCGCAAAGCCTGCTGGCATCACAGTATTACGCCCTGAAGAACCTACTCCGGTATTATTTTCGACTATCACGCGGTCTAAACGTACCCCGCTGACCACTTTGCCTTGTTCAGTTGGATGCCAAGTTAGCTCGCTAAAAACACCATAATCTTGAAATTGTGCATCTTTTTTCCAGCTATTGTGATTGTTTTTTCGATGCTTATTGGTTTGCATGTCTGCGCCGACACGCAGTTCATAGTCTGACCATAACCATGTTCCCATCGTTCGCCCCCCCATGGTTTCACGGTCAACTCGCATTTTCATTGGCATATTCATCATGCCATGGCCACCATGCCCCATATGACCACCACTCATTCCGCCACCTGATGGAGAACGAAGCGAGTAGTTATCCATTATATGATCGGCATAATTGTAATAGACATTCGCTTCAATTTTATCTAACACATCGCTGAGATTACTTTTCTCAAAGCGCAATCCTAAGCTTTCGCGTTTAAACTGAGAGCCATCCATTCCCCTCCCCGCATAGCGAGCTTCCCCATCGCCTTTACCAGCAGTCAACTCTAATAATGTGTATTCATCAGGTGTCCAACCAACCGCAATATCAGTATTCCATTTGTCCCATTTAGACGGTACTTTGTCCCCATTACCATCTTTATAATCATTAGAACGTGACTTATTGCCAATAACGCGAATGTAGCCAGACTCATTACCTAAACTCACATCTGCATTGCCATCCCAACGCTCATTAGATGCGGCTAAAACACTCGCGTTTCCTTTCATTCCTGCTTCAGTAAATAGCGGTTTTTCACGTTCAAAACGGATGGTTCCCGCAGAGTTCCCAGGCCCCCATAAAACAGTTTGAGGGCCTTTAATCATATTCAGTACATCAAAGTTTTCCGGTGAGATATAAGATGTAGGCGCATCCATACGAGAAGGACATGCACCTAACATCTCGCTATCATTGGTCAAAATACGCAAACGCGAGCCGAACATGCCACGAAAAACAGGATCACCGTTAGTCCCACCGTTTCGTATTTGTGAAAAACCCGGAATAGTTTTGAGATAATCAGAACCATCACTCGCAGGGACGGGCTGCCTTGGTGTTTTAGGTGATGTCGTAATCGTTAATGGTGAATCAACTGGCGCAGTCACAATCATCACTGAGCTATCTGAAATTGGGCTTTGGTTGATTTCAGTTTTAGCGGCTGTAGACGCCGTAAAAATTGCACTAATTACCAGTGTTGCAATAGGAGCCACTTTAAAAACGTGTGTGTTCATTTTTTACCTGTTTCTTAGAGTATAGCTACGCTGCTTTCACCTCTTAGCTTACAAATACATTTTCAGCCCTCAAGGGGGAACCTCTTAAAAATCAAAGAAATTCAAGATGAACGAAAACGCTTTGCACAATAAAAGCAAAAGTAGCAATTTAATTAATTTGAAAATTTATAATATTAAGAAATCAGGAGATTGGTGGGGCTCGAGCGAGATGTAATGACCATGGTCTAAATAACCAAATGTGAGTGCAACTCTCAAAGGGAATAAATAGCGTTAGCGTGGCAAATTGCCGAATAACCGCAGCAATAAGTAAGATAAGAAATGGGAAGTGGATCAATAATTGGCAGTAACCACATGCAATATCTTCCATCGGAGACTGCCCTATCCCCGTCATTAACATATGGTTCATTGGTATAGAAACGTCACAGCCTTCAGACATAGGCATACTGTGATGCGAATGCATAGAAGAGTCTACCATCTCACTTTGTATATCTGTACAAGTGTCCATATGCACCATGGACTTAGAAACCAAAGGTGCAATAAACAACATTGCAATGGCAAGCAAAGCAAGATAAGCGGATAGCTGTTTGATAAAAGGGCGCAGGTGCAACGTTTTTCCGTCATCTCAGTATGAATTTTATAGTGCGGAATTGTATCTTATTTGGAAGGGTGTTGTTATTTATTTTCAGAATTAATGTTAACCACAGCGCAGCATCGCATACAAAAGACTAAAAAACAGACAATTGCTGATTAAAATCAATCTATTGATTAAATCTCTATTCTCAATACAACAGATTGAAATTAAAGTAAATAATAAGCTCATTATTTACTTTAACATTATTTGGCTATTAACCATCTAACCCTAGCGATTTAGATGAGACCATTTTGTGTTAACCATTACCTTGGTTATCTCTTCTTTAGTTTGAATTGGCTTGAGTTTATCCAGTTCAATCCAAACCGTTTTGGTTGATTGAAATCGGTTATCTGGCGTCAAACCACTCAATTTAATCTGTAAATATTGCTCTTTTTCTTTATCGCTAACACCTTGTTTAAATTCTTCATAAGCAACCATATATTTTTTTACTTCCTTGCCAGCTAACCCTTTTCTGAAAGTGACCAAAATTTTATAGCTGAGCTTTTCGTTAAGAAAATTTTTAACCACATCAGAGAGTGATTGATATGCGGCGATCTTGTCGTCTTTTGCTTTTTGAATATATTGTGGGCTTCTTGGAGCCTGACTTGGCTGATAATTAGGTTGCGCTCTCGCTAATGTCCTCTTTTGAACTGGCGTCCTGTGGGAGCGATTTAGATTGCTTGGCTCCGAAGCCGACCGATTTAATGCCAATGCCCCTGATATATTTTTTTGATGAATACTTGAAGGCTCTGAATAGGCGCGCCTTAAAGTAAAAACCCGAGTGGGAATTTTTGACCCTATCAGGTCAATCTGTTTTTTTTTAATACTACCAGCAAATTTATTTAATTTTAGCTGCTGATTCACAAGCTTTGTTTTAACTTCTTTATCTAATGGGAGTTTATTCAAATCTGATACGACTGGGTGAGAGATATTGGTTTGATGATAATTACGCATTAGTCGAGTGGCCATATTGCTTCCTTTTATCTAGTTATAAACTCAAACTATATTAAAAGAATTGATATCAGCTATCTTTAACAAACCGAAGTAATCAAAATCGTGGATTGTAATATGAAAGGGAGTGTTATACAGGCGAACACCTGTATAACACTATCAGTGAAAAAACTTACTTATCGGAAGGCTGCCCTTTCTTTTCATGCACCATCATCAGAGCTTGTTCAACACTGCGTTCGATAATAGGACGACGTTGGTCATTCTCTGGCAGCAGTTTTAGCATCATTTGCCAAGCAGAAATGGCTTCAGCGTAGCGTTCTTGCTCAAATGCATTGAATGCAAAAATACTCAACGCTTTCACATTAGTGCGGTCTTCTGCGATCAGCTTTTTAAGTAATTCTGCACCTTGGCGGTTATCTTCAGGATCAGAAGAGCGCGTCAAAACCTCCGCATATCCCATCACTACATTTTCATTTTTAGGGGCTAGGCGATAAGCACGGCCATAGGCATCGGTTGCCATAGTAGCATTCCCCAACACCATACCAATACGGCCTAGCATTTCCCACGCTTCTACATTTTGCGGGTCTTCCTGCAGTCGAGTGCGTAACCCTAAAGCAAGGTGTTCCATTTCCGCATTATTGAGTGGCGGCTCAGATGGGTCTAGTGCTCTATCTAACAAAGCAGGGGCTTGTTGATAGGCATTATTCCAATCTGCCACTTTCTCGTAACTGCCTACCTGATAATAAGCCCCACCCGCAACACCTAATGCGATGATAAACCCGGGTAAATAAACCCAATTGCTGGTACGAGAGGCCTCAGGCAATGCTTCCTCATCACCCTGCTCAACCTGTTTTAATCTAACGCGTTTTTTAGAACGGGCAAAAATGATCCAGCCGCCTACCGCTATAGCAACAAATGGTAACCCCCATAGCATCACCGTGAGCGGTGTCAGAGGTGGGTTATAAGTGACGAAGTAACCATAGCGAGCAACCATATAATCAACGATTTCATCGCGGTTTTTGCCTTCTTTCATTAACTCATACACTTTTTGGCGCAAGTCCAGTGCAATCATTGAGTTAGAATCCGCAATACTGTTGTTTTGACATTTAGGACAACGCAGCTCTTCGGTTAACTTACGGAATTGCTGCTCTTGCTGTTCATTATCGAAAGTAAACACTTCTGTCGATGCATATGTCACCGTTGCACTTAACGCTAACATCAATAAACCCAATAAATACCTCATTGGTTCGCCTCCTGATTATAGCGCTCCCAAAGGGGTTTAAATTCTTTTTCCCAAACGCGCTCGTCCATTGCCCCTGCGTGACGATAACGGATCACACCATTGCCATCAATTAAGAACGTTTCAGGTGCACCATATACCCCTAAATCAAGGCCTAACATACCTTCACCATCAAATAAACTCAGAGCATAAGGGTTACCCAACTCACGTAACCACACAATGGCCTTATCCCGTTTATCTTTATAATTCAACCCGACCACACGGACACCTTGTGCAGACAATTTATTCAAATATTGATGTTCTGCACGGCATGTTGGGCACCATGTTGCCCAAACATTCAACAAGATAGGTTGCCCTTGTGTTAGCACATCCGATTCATAATGTTGACCGGGGTTTTCTAGTGACTCAAGGCGAAAAACGGGCACTGGCTTACCAATTAAAGCGGATTCTAATAAGCGAGGGTCATCCCCTTCTGCATTACGCATCAATTGCCATAACAGAACCGCAGCAATTCCTGCAAAAATAATAAAAGGAATTAAGAAGACTTTGCGGTTCATGCTGTTTCCCCTTGTAATTTACGACGACGATAACGTGGGTCAAACAAGCAAAATAACGCACCGATAGCCATTAATACGCCACCAGACCAGATCCAACGAACAAACGGTTTATAATACAAACGCATCGTCCACGTATCTTTAGCAATTTCCTCACCCAATGCGGCATATAAATCGCGAGTAAAACCGCCATCGATCGCGGCTTCGGTCATAACTGCTCGGCTAACGCTATAAAAACGTTTTTCTGGCATTAAAACACCGATGACTTTGTCTTTCTCTTTCACTGAAATACTGCCAATAACGCCTTGGTAGTTAGGGCCATCAGCCTCTTTTACCCCATTAAATACAAAGGTATAAGCACGAATTGAAATGCTATCGCCCGGCTTCATTTTCACATCACGCTCAATACTGTAATTTTGGCTAAAGGCAATACCGACGATGGTTACCGCTAAACCTAAGTGCGCCAGTACCATTCCCCAATAACTTGGCGTGAGCTTGATTTTCTTACTGATGCGCACTCGCATTTCCGCGAACGCAAGAATAGCTATCCAGCACGCCATCATTAAGCCGACAACCGTCAATGCTTCTACCCTATCTTCCATTAATAATGGTAAGGCAAAAGAGAGAATAACGGTTAATACCGTTGCAATGATTAATAATTTTTTGATAGCCGCAGGGCGGTCACGCCCCCAGCGTACGAGTGGGCCAATTCCCAGTAACAAGGCAAATGGCACCATCAACGCGATAAACATGGTATTAAAGAACGGTTCACCAATGGAAATCGTACCCAGACCAATTTGTTTATGGACCAACGGTAGCAATGTACCGAGTAACACGACTAACATCGCTGCTGTTAGGATAACGTTATTGCCCAATAACATGGATTCACGAGACCATAGCGCATTGTTAACTCTTGAGCGTACTTTGTGCCCACGCAGTGCAAACACCAATAAAGAGCCGCCAATCACTAACACCATGAAGGCTAAGATGAATAACCCTCGAGATGGGTCTGAGGCAAAGGCGTGTACAGAAACCAATACCCCTGAACGGACTAAGAAAGTCCCGAGTAAACACAGTGAGAAAGCAAAAATCGACAATAATAGTGACCAGGCTTTAAACGTGGCTCGCTGTTCAGTAACGGAAAGTGAGTGGATCAATGCCGTCCCCACTAACCATGGCATAAAGGAGGCATTTTCCACTGGGTCCCAGAACCACCAGCCTCCCCAGCCTAATTCGTAATAGGCCCATGCGGAACCTAGCATGATCCCCAGTGTTAAAAAGAACCATGCTGCCATCGTCCAAGGGCGAGCGAAGCGCGTGAAAGAGCTATCTAACCGGCCACTTAACAATGCCGCAATCGCAAAGGCAAATGCCACTGAGAAGCCGACATAGCCCATATATAACAATGGTGGGTGGAAAATCAGCCCGGGGTCTTGTAGTAATGGGTTGAGGTCACGCCCTTCAATCGGAAAGGCCGGCAGCGTGCGAGAAAACGGATTTGAAGTGAAGATGATAAACAGTAAAAAACCAACGCTAACCATCCCCATGACGGCCAAAACACGGGCGACAATGTCGAGAGGCATTCGGTAACTGCAAATTGCTACCGCAAATGTCCAGCCGCTCATTAATAATACCCAAAGTAATAATGAGCCTTCGTGAGCTCCCCATGTTGCAGCAACACGATACCAAATTGGCAATTGCGTATTCGAGTTATTGGCAACATAAGTGACTGAGAAATCATTAACAACAAAGGCATTCACTAATACTAGGAATGCCCCTGTTACACAGAGAAAAAGTAACCATGCTAATGGACGCGATGATGCCATCAGGCGGGCATCATTGCGTGCCACTCCCCATAGCGGGTAAAAAGACAGCAAAACGGCAAGACCTAATGCCAAACACAGTAAAACGCTACCAATTTCAGGGATCATGATGCATTGTCCTTATAGGCAGCAGCTGGCCTGCGATGGTTTTCCTGCATCGCCTTTTCAACCTCTGGTGGCGTATAGTTTTCATCATGTTTAGCAAGCACTTCTTTCGCTAAAATATGATTATTCTCTTGTAATTCCCCTTGAACAACAACACCTTGCCCTTCTTTGAATAAGTCAGGCAAAATTCCATGATAACTTACGTCCACTTCACCTTCGGCATCATAAACTGTGAAAGTAATATTGACGGCATTAGAGACGGGGTCAGAATCACGTACCACACTACCGGGCATCACCATGCCGCCAACGCGCAAACGTTGCCCAACTTCAGGGATTTGCTGAGTTTCCCGCTTACCGTAGATGATTTCACCGGGGGTATAAAACAAGTCAATACTTGAGCGCAATGCGTAGAGAATCAATGCGAGGGTTAACCCCACGCCAACCAATATGGAACAGATCAACCAAAGTCGGTTACGACGACGAATATTCACACTCCCTCCCTACGCGCTCTTGCTGCTTTTTGTCTTACTTCACGAGCTTGCTGTTGAATAATTGCATTTATTATCATTTTTCTTTGTATGTATGTATGCAAACAGAGTAACAAAATAGGTATTAATGTCAGCGCAACCGCCAGCCATACATAAAAACCATAGCCGCCCATCGCCCAAAACTCACTCCAAGATGCAAATGCGCTAGTCATGATTGACGTCCTTTTTTATTCACAATATCTAATACCCATGGACGGTTACGTTCTAACATCAATAATTGACTACGTAAACGGATTAACGTTAATGAGATAAAAAGAAACAGGTAACCAAGGATAGCTAAACGTAGTGGCGTACGCATTACAGGATCGATGCTTTCTTGCATACGTGTAGATGGTTGGTGCAAGGTTTGCCACCATTCAACTGAATAATGAATGATAGGTAAGTTAATCACACCAATTAATACTAAAATTGCAGCGGCCTTTCCTGCTGTACGGCGGTCATCAAACGCATGCCATAAAGCAATAATCCCCACATACAGAAAAAACAGAATTAATTCAGAAGTTAAACGTGCATCCCATACCCACCATGCCCCCCACATTGGTTTACCCCATGTCGCACCGGTAACCAATGCGATAAAGGTAAATACCGCCCCGACAGGCGCCATTGCAGCTATCGCCAATTCAGAGACTTTCATTTGCCATACGAGACCGACAAAAGCGGTGATCGCCATGGTGGCGTAGATCCCCATTGACCACATTGCAGCAGGCACATGGATATACATAATACGATAACTTTGGCTTTGGACTTTATCGGTTGGCGCAAAGCCAAATCCCCAAATCCATCCCACTGCTAAACAAATTACACTCAATATGATAAACCACGGTATTAGACGCCCACATAACCGGTAAAGGTTAACTGGGATGGCAAGTTGATGAAGCTTTTTCCACATAGTTTAATTACCCTGATTTATTATATTGTTAGTAAATGCTGCGCGACAGAATCATACAATACACATTAAAAAAGCAAATATATTGATTTAACACAAATATAACTTAGGCTGATCATACTCAAACGCATAACCAGCCTATTTATTGATCATTACTTATAATTCATCGGTATAACTCATCATAAAATGATTACCTTAAATTAAAAGCCAGGTTCAACTTCACGCATGTCCGGCAACTTATGGGCGATCCCTTTATGGCAATCAATGCAGGTTTTGCCATCCGTGATGGCTTGGTCATGCATTTTAGCTGCAACCCCTTTTTGTGCCGTGAAATCCATATACTCAAAGTTGTGGCAGTTACGACACTCTTGTGAGTCGTTATTTTTCATCCGTCGCCACTCGCTTTGCGCCATCGCTAACCGATGGTCTTCAAATTTTTGAGGCGTGTCGATGATGCCAAAAATTTTTCCGTATAACTCCTTGCTCGCTTGAATTTTACGCACCATTTTGGGGCCGAACTCATGCGGTACGTGACAATCTGGGCAAGTTGCACGGACACCACTACGGTTAGTATAGTGAATAGTATCCATATATTCTTCATAGACATTCTCACGCATTTCATGGCAGCTAATACAGAACTCTTCCGTATTGGCCATTTCCATACCCGTATTGAAGCCGCCCCAGAAGATAACACCACTCACGAAACCAATCAGTAATAAGGTTCCTAATGCTAAACGGCTTGGCCTACGCCACCACCGCCATACTCGGCCGATTAGCCCAAACAAACCCTTTTTCTTCGGCTTGTCATCATGTGTTTGCTTATCATTGTTATTTGACATAATTCCCCCTTATTTCCCAAAACCTTTGGATGGGGTAAATGTGTTATCAACAATCGGTGCTGTGTCTGATTGCGGCACGTGGCACTGTAGACAGAAGTAACGGTTTGGTGCGACTTCGCCGAGGACTTTGCCTGTTGCATCCATAAAGTGCGTTGGGCTAACTCTTGGTGCCCCTGTGGTACGATAATTTTCCACGCCATGGCATTGCAAACAACGATTAGTATTAGTGGTAATTTGATAACCTTCAACACTATGTGGGATCATTGGTGGCTGATTCACATAGTTTAATGCCATTCTTTCTTGCTCTTTCGGAATATGAATGCTTCCTTCTGACGTACCGGATACTTCTGGTGATTGGGTCAGGTCTACACCATTAGCAGCCCAAACAAGACTGCTTACAACAAAGGCCATTCCAGCCACCCAACGGCTGATCGTCTTTTTCAGGACAGGATTTTTCATGATTTCGCTCCCGAACTCCATCTTAGTGTTATTTTAAAAACATCCTCAGAACAAACATCGATGCAACGACCGCAAGTGATGCAATCCTTATCTGATATCTGCGCTGGAGCTTGTTTATCTAGGACCGGTGCGCGCAGAACTTGCGGCTCCGGGCAAATGTGGAAACAGTCCATACAACGGCTACAGTTTTCTTTATTTTCCGCTGTAACAACCAATGCGCCTTTACACCCAGCTACGCCATATAGCGCACCTAATGGGCAAAGGTGACCGCACCAACCATGTTCCACAACTAATAAATCGAATAAAAACAGTGCAACTAAAACCAATGCACCGCTGCCAAAACCAAAAATTAAACTGCGCCCCATTAATGAAACGGGATTAAGCCATTCCCAAAGTAAGGTGCCTGTAATCGCAGAGCCGATCAGGATCACCACCAGCAATACATAGCGAATATTGCGGGGTATGGTTGCAGACTGGTTAAAATCAAACTTACGTCTTAACCACGCTGCGGCATCCGTCACTGGGTTTACAGGGCAGACCCAACTACAGAAAATGCGCTTACCCAACAGTGCATAAACCCCAAATACGATAGCAGCCCCAATTAGCGCGGAGATCCCCGGTAAGTAACCACTTGCTAAGCTCTCTAACGTAATTAAGGGATCAGTCAAAGGTACGGTGTCTAACAATAAGCTACTGCTGTAGTTACCATGTAAAATCCACACCCCAAACCAAGGCCCACTTAGGAACATCGCTAACACCAGCAATTGGCTTATGCGTCTAAACACCAACCATTTGTGGCTTTGCCACCAGCCTTTTTTTGCCTGAGCTTCACGTCCGGCATCACGTTTACGATTCGCCATTGTTACCCTCCAGCCAACCAAAGCGGTAATGGTGCCCTAACTCACCTTTTGCCAACGACCTTGGTAATACCTTGATAGCTGCCTCTTCCAATACACAGGCTTGTTCACATTTACCGCATCCGGTGCAGTAGTTGCTATTGACTGTGGGTAAGAAGCGCGCGTGCTTACCGGTTCGGTGGTTTTGTTCCAGTTCCAATGTGATGGCTTCATCAATCAGTGGACATACGCGGTAGCATACATCACACCTTAGCCCTTGAAAATTCAGGCAGTTTTCCTGATCGAGTAAAACGGCTAACCCCATGCGTGCATCGTTAATCGACTCAATGTCTTTATCCAATGCGCCACTTGGGCAAACCTTAGCGCAAGGAATGTCCTCACACATTTCACACGGGTTTTCTCGAGCGATGAAGTATGGCGTTCCAGAAGCCAAGCCTGATGCCAATGTCGCTAACTTCAACATGTCATACGGGCAGGCTTGAACGCATTGCCCACAACGGACACATGCACTGGCAAATGTTTTTTCATCAAGGGCGCCCGGCGGGCGGAGCTTGACGCCACTCGCACGGGACGTTTGTTGCTGAAGCCCCAGCACCACACCAACAGCCGCCAACCCGCCCGCAGTGCGGGCGACATCGCGTAAAAAGCGACGACGGCTGTTCTGGGACTTAGCCTGTTGAGACTTAGCTTTCTGGGGCATGAGCAATTACACCTTTTCCAGTTTAACGGCACATTTTTTGTAATCCGTTTCTTTTGAAAGCGGATCGGTTGCATCCAGTGTTAAGTTATTCACTAGCTGCGCAGCGTCAAAGAACGCCATGTAAACTAAGCCTTTTGGTGGTCTGTTACGGCCGCGTGTTTCAACAATTGTTGTCACATCACCACGACGTGAAACCACTTTGACTTTATCACCACGGCGTAAACCTCTCTCTTTTGCATCGATTGGATGAATAAACACTAGAGATTCAGGGAAAGCACGGTGTAGTTCAGGAACACGACGAGTCATACTACCAGTGTGCCAATGTTCTAAAACACGACCTGTTGATAACCATAAGTCATATTCTTTATCTGGCGATTCAGCTGCAGGCTCAAATGGCAGTGCAAAAATTACCGCTTTACCGTCGGGTTTACCGTAGAATTGATAGCCAGCACCAGCTTCAACATAAGGGTCATTTCCTTCGCTGTAACGCCACTGAGTTTCTTTGCCATCAACCACTGGCCAACGGATACCGCGCGCTTTGTGATAGTCATCAAAATCCGCTAAGTCATGACCATGACCGCGACCAAAGCCTGCGTACTCTTCGAATAGCCCTTTTTGTAAGTAGAAGCCTAATTCACGTGATTCATCGTTAAGTTGGTCTTCTGCTAACTCGCTCACAGGGAACTTCGTTACCGCTTGGTTAGCGAATAACACGTCATACAACGTTTTACCGCGTAATTCAGGTTTTTTCGCGAGTAACTCTTCAGGCCACACTTCATCCGTTGTAAAGCGTTTTGAGAACAACACCATCTGCATTAAGTCAGATTTCGCTTCGCCTGGTGCTTTAACTTGTTGGCGCCAAAATTGAGTACGACGTTCCGCATTACCGTAAGCGCCTTCTTTTTCTACCCACATTGCCGTCGGTAAAATCAAGTCAGCGGCTAACGCACTGACCGTTGGATAGGGGTCAGAAACCACGATAAAGTTGCGTGGGTCACGCCAACCAGGCATACGCTCTTGGTTGATATTCGGGCCCGCTTGCATGTTGTTGTTACACATAACCCAGTAAAAATTCAATTTACCGTCTTTTAAAGCACGGTCTTGGGCAACGGCGTGTAAACCGACTTTTTCAGGGATCGTCCCCGCGGGTAGTCCCCACACACCTTCGACTTTCTCACGGTGTTTTTCATTGGTAACCACCATGTCAGCAGGTAAACGGTGCGAGAACGTACCCACTTCACGAGCAGTACCACACGCGGATGGCTGGCCTGTTAATGAGAATGGCCCACAACCCGGTTGAGAAATTTTGCCTGTCAGTAAGTGCAGGTTATACGCTAAGTTATTTGCCCAAACACCACGAGTGTGCTGGTTAAAGCCCATGGTCCAGTAAGAAACCACTTTAGTTTTAGGGTCTGCGTAAAGTTTAGCTAACTCTTCTAACTGATCTTTTGGAACACCCGTCATTTCTGCGGTTTTGTCTAAAGTATATTCCGCAACAAAGGCTTTATATTCATCCCACGTCATTGGCTCAGATGCATCAGAACCTGCATTTTTCGCGTTTTGTTCGAGTGGGTGAGTTGGACGTAATCCATAACCGATATCTGTAGCACCACGACGTAAATTCACGTGTTTATCGAGGAATTCCTGATTAACTGCATTGTTTTGAATAATATAGTTTGCAATATAGTTCAGGATCACTAAGTCAGATTGTGGTGTAAAGACGATGCCGTTATCTGCTAATTCAAAGCTACGGTGTTTGAAAGTCGATAACACGGCAACACGCACGTCAGGGTTAGACAAACGGCGGTTAGTAATACGAGACCACAAGATTGGGTGCATTTCTGCCATGTTTGAGCCCCAAAGGACAAACGCGTCAGCATGCTCAATGTCATCATAACAGCCCATTGGTTCATCCATACCGAAAGTACGCATGAAGCCCACTACCGCAGAAGCCATACAGTGGCGTGCATTAGGGTCTAAGTTATTAGAACGGAACCCACCTTTGAACAGTTTTGATGCTGCATAGCCTTCCCAAACTGTCCACTGGCCCGAACCGAACATACCGATCCCTTCTGGGCCTTTTTCTTTTAATGTGGTTTTGACTTTTTCTTCCATAACATCAAAGGCTTGTTCCCACGTAATCGGTGTGAACTCCCCATTTTTGTCATATTCACCGTCTTTCATACGCAACATTGGCTGCGTTAAACGGTCTTTTCCGTACATGATTTTTGGTAAGAAATACCCTTTGATACAGTTTAAACCACGGTTTACAGGAGCTTCTGGGTCACCTTGGCTGGCCACAATGCGACCATTTTGAGTTCCCACCAGTACCCCACAGCCTGTCCCACAAAAACGGCAAGGGGCTTTGTCCCATTTAATACTTTCTTGTTGACCAACCACTGCTTTCGCAATGCTCGGTGCGCCAATACCTGCCGCCGCAGCAGCGGCCGCTATCGCATTGGCTTTCATAAAGCTACGACGACTGAGTTTCATAATCTTCCTCACCTTGCTCTTCCTGCTGGTGGTAAACCAGCGAAACATCTAGTACGCCGTCAATATCGCGTACTAAATCAATAGTATCTAACAACGTTCTACTACCTTGCCCTTCAACAACCACAATCAGTTTTCCGTTTTCTGGGGCGCTTAACGCCACCTCACAATTAGAAAATTGATTAATTTCTTCGGCCACAGTAGACAGTCGCTCACTTTTTACTTGTACTATTAAACTGCACACTTGATAGTTACTGTGCATGTTCATGCTCCACGGTAATGGCTGAAACTGGGCAACCTGCTACACAAGCACCACAGCCTGTACAACCTGGTGTTTCTACTTTTGGCTGGTATATACCTGCCATTGACGGACGAAAAGAGATGACTTCAGGCTCACAACTGTCTTGGCAACGACGACATTCAATCGAAAGATAAGCAAGACAATTTTGGCCAATCGAAATTGAGATATCCCAAGGTTGGGAATGTTTTGGAAGGAAAATAGGTTCTGGACATGCTGTTGCACATGCATAGCAAAATGTACATTCACCACGCTTAAAATCAACAACAGGGTAGCCCCCTGCTCCTGGTTGGATAATTGCCGTTTCGCAACTCTCAACACAGGCATTGCAACGGGTACACAATTCAATAAATTGCGTTTCACTACCACTCCATGGCGGCCGAACCACTGGAGCCGCGCTGCGCCACGCACCAGTTAATACTCCCCGACGGGTGAGATCAACCATGTTTTTTTCCTTTACATTGCCAACAAAAAAACTAAAACGTATTGATAAACCGCATTTTTTATATGTGTATTTATGAGAAATATTAACGATAGCAGCTATAAAAATACATACTACCAAGTAGGTAAAAGAGGTAATTCCCCGTATACGACTAGAAATAACCAGATTTACGCTATTTGCTATGCATGGCCTCAAAACAGCCTTAAAATGATAAAGGAATAGGGGTTTTTAATTATTTATTAACATTTTTTTAATGTGGATTATTAATTTAAACTCAATTTTTAATTTTTTAAATTATAACATCAACCAAAAACTACCACTAAAGTGGTATATGCAATGTCATTTAGCAAAAAAATATATGCATTTTTTTTGATATTAAACAAATTTTGTTTGTCACTTTTTTTTAAAAATAACCCAGAAATATTAAAGATAAAAATTTAATTAAAAATCAATAAACTACAACAAGCAAATGTAGAGTGTCAAAATAAGAATCATTACTAATTAATTATTGGAACTAACAATTTAGAACTATTAAAAAATAACTATATCAATTTCAATAATACCTATTTTTTATTATTTTTTCACATTCTATTTCCTTATTCCAAATTAACTCTTGATCAAAAACAATATTTTTAGTGTGGTTTTTTGTTACACATATAAATTGGCAATGTCTTGATAGTCTCTGTGCGCTTACTATCAAACCTAAATAACAAAAAGATACCCAAAATAGTTCGAGTCATAGGTCACAATACAAAAACAACTCGAAAAATGAAGGGATGACTGGCTAAAATTACTCGAGGCCCTTTTTATGGCAAACATAAGAAATAATGCACTATGCTTATTGAGTCTGGTTGCAGGAATATTTCTCTTTACCTCTGTTCATGCTCAAACTCCTACCAAAGATAGTACATCCACTATTAACGCTCGAAATGAAACTTTCGAAGCTGCTCACCCTGATCAATACCACTCTTGGCGAGCAACATCCGAGCAATCAAACCGTGAAGATGCATTAGCGGAAGACCCTCGCTTAGTCGTACTGTGGGCTGGATACCCATTCTCACGCGACTACAACAAACCACGTGGCCACGCTTATGCCATTATCGACGTCCGTGAAACCTTACGAACCGGTGCACCGAAAGACGCCCAAGATGGCCCGCTCCCGATGGCATGTTGGAGCTGTAAAAGTCCCGATGTGGCGAGGCTAATCCAAGAACATGGCGAAGATGGTTATTTCGAAGGTAAGTGGGCAAAAGGTGGCCCTGAAGTGGTTAATGTTTTAGGCTGCGCTGACTGCCATAAAACAGATTCTGCAGATTTTGCAAAAGGCAAACCAGAGCTAACGCTTTCTCGCCCTTATGCGGAGCGTGCAATGGAAACGATTGGCAAACCGTTTGATAAAGCCAGCCGATTCGACCAACAGTCCATGGTGTGTGGCCAATGTCACGTGGAATATTATTTCTCTGGCGATAAAAAAGCCGTGAAATTTCCATGGGATAACGGCACCAAAGTTGAAGAGATGGAAGTTTACTACGACAATGTTGGTTTCTCTGACTGGACCAACTCATTGTCGAAAGCACCGATGCTGAAAGCTCAACACCCTGAATATGAGACTTGGAGTGCAGGTATTCATGGCAAAAATAATGTGACCTGTATTGATTGCCATATGCCAAAACTGCAAAACGAAAAAGGCGAACTGTATACCAGCCATAAAATTGGTAACCCATTCGACAATTTCGAACAAACCTGTAGCACTTGCCATACCCAGAGCAAACAACAGCTGCAAGATGTCGTTGCTGAACGTAAAGTCGCTATCCAAGAGATGAAAATCAAAGCGGAAGACCAATTGGTTCGAGCTCACTTTGAAGCGAAAGCCGCATGGGATGCAGGCGCAACAGAAGATGAAATGAAACCAATCTTAACGGATATTCGTCATGCACAATGGCGTTGGGATTTAGCTATCGCTTCCCACGGTATTCATATGCATGCACCAGATGAAGGCTTGCGCATGTTAGGTGGTTCGATGGATAAAGCCGCAGATGCACGAACCAAACTCGCTCGTCTATTAGGTTCAAAAGGCATCACCCATGAAATTGCCATTCCAGATATTTCAACTAAGGAAAAAGCGCAACAAGCTATCGGTTTAGATATGCAAAAAATCAATGCGGAGAAACAAGAGTTCTTAAAAACTGTGGTTCCGCAGTGGGATGAACAAGCTCGTAAAAATGACCTATTAGCCAAATAACCATGATTTGCCCCAAATAATGGGGCAATACAACCAATGGAGTGAATATGAGCGTACTACGTTCGTTATTAACTGCTGGGGTGCTGGCAACAGGCTTATTATGGGCAACAGCCGCATCCACAACCCCACAAATGGCCCAAGAAAATGCAGAAGGCCGTTGGGTTGTTACGCAGCAACGCAGTGCTGACAAAGCCTGTTTAGACTGCCATAAGCCTGACCAAGAAGGCATGCATGGTACCCACGCAGAAGTGATTAACCCTAACAATAATTTACCCGTAACTTGCACCAATTGCCACGGTAACCCAGGGCCTGATCACCGTGAAGGCGTCAAAGATGTCATGCGCTTTAACAACCCAATGTATACCGTTGAGCAACAAAACAGTGTCTGTCTATCATGTCACTTGCCAGAACAACTGCAAAAAGCGTTCTGGCCTCATGATGTCCACGTCACTAAAGTGGCCTGCGCAAGTTGCCATGACCTTCACCCGAAACAAGACACCATGAAGGTACTGACTGATAAGGGCAAAGTAAAAATCTGCGTCGATTGTCACTCAGACCAACGCAATAACCCTGATTTCAACCCGGCAGCGGTGAAATTGCGTAAGGAGCAGCCATGAGTTGTTCTCGTCGTCAATTCATTATCTACTCAGGAGCACTGGCGGCGGTAGGAGGAGTTGCTAGCCATGCGCTAGCTAACACCATGAAAATAGATGGCGTTCGCTACGGCATGGTGCACGATGAAAATCTGTGCATCGGCTGTACGGCGTGTATGGATGCATGCCGAGAGGTTAACCAAGTGCCGGAAGGTGTTTCGCGGTTAACTATCATCCGTAGTGAGCCTATTGGCCAGTTTCCTGATGTTAAATACCGTTTTTTTCGCCACTCCTGTCAACATTGTGAAAGTGCACCTTGTGTCGATGTTTGCCCTACTGGTGCCTCTTTTATTGATAAAACGACAGGGATTGTTGATGTCAACCCCGACTTATGTGTCGGCTGCCAATATTGTATTGCGGCCTGCCCTTATCGCGTCAGGTTTATTCACCCCATCAATAAAACCGCAGATAAATGCGATTTCTGCCGTAAAACGAATCTAAAACAGGGTAAGCAGCCGGCTTGCGTCGAATCTTGCCCGACCAAAGCATTAACCTTTGGTAATTTAGATGACCCTAAGAGCGATATTTCGTTGATGCTAAAAGAAAAACCGACTTATCGATTCAAAATTGCACTCGGTACTCACCCCAAAATGTATCGGGTTCCGTTCAAATATGGGGAGGTTAGCCAATGACAACAGCTTCTGCTTTCCATTTTGAATCCTTAGTGTGGGACTGGCCCATTGCGGTTTACTTATTTTTAATTGGTATTTCAGCTGGGCTCGTGGTGCTTGCGGTGCTTATGCGCCAGTATTATCCCACTGCGGCTGGCAGTGATAGCACAATCATGCGCACAACACTGATTTTGGCGCCGACCACGATCATCTTTGGGTTATTGATCTTAATTCTCCATTTAACGCGTCCATGGACGTTTTGGAAATTAATGTTTCATTACAGCCCAACTTCAGTGATGTCGATGGGGGTGATGTTATTCCAAGTATATATGGCGGTACTTGTTATTTGGCTGGCTAAAATCTATGAAAAAGAGCTCATTGTTTTACAGCAAAAATGGCTGCCAAAATTGACGCTGATCCCAAGAGTATTAACCCTACTAAACCGTGCGATGCGTTTTCTCGATATTGTAATGCTAATATTGGCTGTTTTGCTTGGGGCTTATACTGGTTTTTTACTTTCAGCATTAAAATCTTATCCATTCTTAAACAACCCATTATTACCGGCTTTATTCCTATTTTCAGGAATATCTTCAGGTATCGCGGTATCGTTAATGGCAATCGCATTGCGCTATCGTAAAAATATCCATAATACTGAAACCGCATTTTTACATCGTATCGAAGGCTTTGTGATTTGGTTGGAGATATTCCTATTAGCGGCCTTTTTCGTCGGGCTAGCATTAGGAGACGATGGGAAAATTCGCTCATTAATTGCCGCATTAGGTGGTGGTTTCTGGACTTGGTGGTTTTGGATTGGCGTTGTTGGGTTTGGTTTTATTATTCCTCTTCTATTCAAAAAATGGATGGATAAAGGGCAAGGTGCAGTAAGAGTATTGATTATCAGTGGTGCAAGCCTACTGGGTGTCTTCTGCTTACGCTTTTTTGTGTTATACGCAGGGCAGTTGACCGTTGCATAATTCACTCAACAATAAGGGTAATCATTGGAACTAATACTCCCAGAAATTGGCTTTCTCTGCCTAACATTGGCACTTTGTATTGCCTGTTTTCAAGCATCATGTGGAGTTATTGGTTTTTTACGCCATATTCCGAGGCAAATGCCTCGGAATGTCCTTTGGACCTACTTACAATTTCTTTTCTTACTCGTTGCTTATTTTTGTTTAACCATCAGTTTTATTCAAAGTGACTTTTCTGTCGTATATGTGGCGCAGCATAGTCACAGGTTATCACCACTATATATTAAAATTGCGGCAGTATGGGGAGGCCATGAAGGGTCAATATTTCTTTGGTTGCTATTTATTTCAGCTTGGAGTTGTCTATTTGCTTGGCGTTATCGTCGGCAAACTCACCCTGTATTTCCCCTCACATTAACCCTACTTGCCATTATTAGTGCAGCATTATTACTGTTTATCGTCTTTTATTCCGACCCTTTTGTACGCATTTTCCCACCCGCTATAGAAGGACGAGATCTCAACCCAATGCTGCAACATTGGGGGCTAATATTGCACCCTCCGCTACTTTATTTAGGCTATAGCGGGTTAATGGTCGTGACCGCCTTGGCACTTGCATCCACGCTGTGCGGGCAATTTAACCAAACTATTTCAGGACTTTGTTGGCGCTTTGTCGTTCCTAGTTGGTGCATACTCACTTTGGGTATCACTTTAGGGTCATGGTGGGCATACAGCGAACTTGGTTGGGGAGGATGGTGGTTTTGGGACCCCGTTGAAAATGCGTCGCTGTTGCCATGGTTAAGTGCAACCGCGTTACTCCACAGCCTCAGCGTTACATACAAAACAGGTCATTATCGCCATTGGTCAATACTACTGGCGATCCTCACGTTTATTTTATCTCTATTGGGCACGTTGATTGTCCGTTCAGGTATTTTAATGTCTGTCCATGCGTTTGCTTTGGATAACGTTAGGGCTGTTCCCCTCTTTTTATTGTTCAGTTTTCTGAGTTTCGGTGCTTTATGTATATATGGCTGGAAAGCTAAAAATATTGATGATTCACCAACCAACATTAATCGCCGTCAGCTTTACTTATTACTCACGTTAATCCTATTTTCAACTGTATTATTTATTGTCCTAACGGGCACACTTTACCCAATGATTTACACATTATTTGGTTGGGGAAAAATATCGGTTGGGGCACCTTATTTTAATCAAACATTATTACCATTTGGTATTTTGATGCTAATTATAATGGCGGTCAGTGCCATTTACCCGCAGAACAAAACTCGCATTAAACCCCGATGGCGTATTCTTTTAATCATACTTCCCAGTATGTTATTAAGCTTCTTTCTTTGGCCTAAAGGGCTTATTATCGCCCTTTCTTGCGGCTTTTTATTTGCAATTTTGCTTATCTTTTGGCTACGTCCTATACATGCTATTCGACAACAATTCCCATCCCTTATTGCTCATACAGGAGTTGTGATTTTTGCAGCTGGCATTGCCTTGTCAGTTGGTAGCCACCACGAAACCAGTGTTAGTCTTTCTATTGGGCAATCTATTTCTCTCGCAGGTTATCAATTTCAATTCAACGAGCTGCAGCTTGGTGCTAAATCTAACTACACAACCGAAAAAGCCATCATACAAATTAGCAAAGCGGATCAACCGTTACACCAGTTAATCACTGAGCGCCGGTTTTATACCGCTCGTCAGCAATTAATGATTGAACCCGGTATATATTGGGGGTGGCTACGTAATTGGTATGCGGTATTAGGTGAGAAAACGGGAACAAATAGTTATGCAATACGTCTTTACGTCCAAGATGGCATTCAATGGATTTGGAGCGGTGCATTTGTGATGTGTTTTGGCCTATTAATAAGCTGGATAAAAAGGAGGATAAGAAATGCTTAAAGCTCTATTCGCACTTTTTTTCCTATTTTGCTCTTTTATATCCAATGCTCAAATTGTTGATGTGTGGCAATTTAATTCCATTGAAGAACAAGAATATTCTTTGCAGATAGCCTCACAATTACGTTGCCCTCAGTGCCAAAACCAAAACTTACTCGAATCTAATGCCCCGACAGCTGTCAGTATGCGTCATCAAGTCTTCAAAATGGTCGCTGAAGGGAAAGATAAAGCACAAATTATGCACTATATGACCGAGCGATATGGTGATTTTGTACTGTATAATCCACCGCTGACTTTTGGAACTGCCCTGCTTTGGTTTTTACCTGGAATTGCTTTAGTTGGAATTTTTTATTTAACGTTCAAATTCAACCGGTCACATAAACAACGGATCATAGAGAACAACTTTAGCCATCGACAGATATCCGAACAGTTATTATCCTCAGATACAACAACACCATCAGCTGTCCGGCTACAGCATGTTAATAAAGTACTTACCATATTCATTGTGTCGGTCGTTGTTGGTTACTTTTTCTCACCTCGATTTGAATTAGCCTATCAGGAATACCAACGTATTTCCGATCCCTTGCTATCATTCACACCATTACAGCAAGAACAAAATGATTTATTACGTTTGCAAAATGATATTCGCCAATCACCTAAAAACAGTGAGCTTTGGGCTACACTAGGTGAATATTATCTCTATCAAAATAGTTATGATAATGCACTGATTGCTTATCAGAGAGCTCTAAAATATGGAGGGGAAAATGCTCAAATATATTCCGCTATTGCAACCGTACTATATTATCAAGCAGGCCAACACCTAACAGATGATGTTAGAGTTGTAATCAATAAAGCATTAGAGATTGATAATCAAGAAGTTACTGCTTTGATGCTAGTCGCTTCAGATGCCTTTATGAATGCAAATTATGAGCAAGCAATTGATATTTGGCAAAAGTTATTAGATAGTAATAGTTCCCGTATTAATCGCTCTCAGCTCATTGAAGCTATTCATATGGCAAAAATAATGAAGAATAAAAAAGGCTAATCTTATTTTTATTATTAACTTTGTTACTTTAGGGATTAATACATAATAAATTATCACAATAGTGATTAAATATCCCTTAATGAAATGTCTATTTATTTAAATGTGTAATTTTTCGTTTCTTATTGATTACCATTGTTTCCCTTCTATATTACTTCAAATAATCTTATGTTAGATTGGCTCCAGTTAATTACCCCAAATGTAATTCAAGTATATCCACCTAAGTGAAATTAACAATTAAATTTAGCTTAAGTGCGGAATATTTCATTTCCTTTATATATTTTGGCATTCTTTGGGGATATCAAAAATAATTACATAAGAAATAAACACTATGAAAAATAAAATATTTTCATTTTTAGTCGTCGGCTTAATTGCGGGCGCTTCCTTTATAGGAGGCGTTGTAAGTAACTATACACCTGATTTAGATATCGTAGAAAAATCTCAAAAAGCAGTTGAGGATTTTTTAGCATTCCCCAAAACAGCTGAATATAAAAATGTTAAATATCATGAGATAAGAGAAACCTTAGATCATGGTATGCTAGGCTATGTATGTGGTGAGGTACTTATTTTCACTAGCCAAAACTCATATTCATTTCAGCGCTTTGTGGTCAAAACCTACCTTCATAATGATGGGCGTAATGTTGTTTCTATTCCATTAATAGATAGAGATGATAAAGAGTTTCCTGATAATGATTTTAATGTTATTTGGAATAAGTATTGTAATAATTAAAGAGATATAAAACCCAGTTTTTTAATAAGATATTTCCGAGAGTCACTTTTAATACTTCATTAATATATTAAGAAAATTCCAATTAAGTAATTACTTATATTTAATACATAGATAGCTATAAAAAATATTTACCATATTATTATCTACAGATTATCTCACACCACTGTATATATTAAGATAAACTAACAAATATCTTTTGAAGAACAACAGCATGCCAGTCCTCCAGTTAACATTACTTCTTGTATTGGAGGACATTTTACTGACCCATATGAACAAAAAACACAGCAATCCCCCTTTAATGGCTTTAATAATACCCCACAGTGCTTACATTCATAAAACCATTGGCAAGCGTCTGTCGACATTTCCTCGACTTGTTTAAAATGACACTCTGGACATGTTAGTTCTGATTTCAGTTCTATATGAAATTTACTCATCGACTTTCCCATAATTTTTTATCACACAGGTAGCTAAGAGCAGCATCTATTGAATACTAAATTCATCGAGATTTCTTTGCGCTTATACCCTATTTAGTGCCAATTCATACTGTTTTCCTCGTCACGCACCTAGCGTACATCACCCATCTTTTAATAGTAATTCATTGTTGCTTGATATAAAGTCTCAGCCTTTTTTCAAAATCGTTATTTTGGAGGCGAAATGTTTATTGGTTTTGATTACGGTACATCTAACTGTGCTGTCGCGGTCATGAAAAACGGGGTACCCACACTATTACCATTAGAAGGCGATAGTGTTTATATCCCATCAACCTTATGCGCGCCAACAAGAGAATCAGTCTCTGAGCATTTATTTCGCCATTGCAAAATATCCCCTTCAAATGAAATCGGGCAGCAAATTTTAAAAAGATCTATCGCGTTTAACCGTGATGAAGGGATCAATTTAATGCCTGAAGACATCGTATTTGGACAAGCCGCTTTAGATTTATATTTAAGCGACCCTAGAGATGTTTATTATGTAAAATCTCCGAAATCATTTTTGGGGGCGTCTGGCTTACATGATACCCAAATTAGTTTTTTTGAAGACCTTGTCTGCGCCATGATGAAAAATATAAAAGACACTGCAGAACAAAAGTTACAACAGATTATTGATGATACTGTCATTGGCCGACCTATTAACTTTCATGGCCGTGGGGGAGAACTCTCGAACCAACAAGCTGAATCAATACTCTATCGTGCCGCAAAGCGCGCAGGGTTTAATCATATTGCTTTTCAATTTGAACCTGTTGCTGCGGGGCTTGAATATGAATCAACATTGAATAAAGACCAGATTATCCTAGTCGTTGATATTGGTGGAGGAACAACAGATTGTTCATTAATCCAAATGGGGCCAACTTATCGAAATGCACAGGACAGAACACAATCCTTACTTGCTCATAGTGGGCAACGAGTGGGCGGAAACGACCTTGATATTTACCTTGCATTGAAACAATTGATGCCGCTTTTTGGGATGGAGAGCCAATCTTTATCAGGTATTAAAATGCCATTTCTACAATTTTGGAACCCTATTGCCATTAATAATGTTGAAGCACAAAAAGAATTTTATTCACGACAAAATTTAACTGCGTTAACACGCCTAAAACAAGATGCAAAAGAGCCTCAAAAAATAGCTCGATTGTTAGAAGTCTATAATGAAACACTAGGTTATAGCTTAGTACGTAAAGCTGAAGAGGCTAAAATTGCTTTATCGGATACGCCTAGTTATTTAGCTCAAATTAAATTAACTTCTGAAAAAATAGAGGTGGATATTCCACATGAATACATGGTGGAATCAATTGAATCACCGAAAAGTAAAATGATTGAGTTAGTTAAAGAAGCAGTCAAGCAAGGAGGAGTCAAGCCAGATGCCATTTACATTACAGGCGGGAGTGCTCGCTCACCAGTATTACACCAGGCTATTAGCCAAGAATTACCTAATATTCCGATAGTACGTGGGGACGACTTTGGTTCCGTTACCGCAGGATTAACACGCTGGGCTGAAACGTGTTTTAAATAAACAACAGAAACACTAATAGCGCAGAATAAATAAGATTCATATTTAGACTGCGCTATTGGTACAAATCTTATTTCTTAACTTTATGAACAATATCAAAGTACTTATCTTTATTATCTTGCTCTGGATAAATACGATATGTGTATTCTTCTGGGGTTACTGTGACATTTTCGACAACACGAGTAAATAAGACTTTACCATCGCCATCTTTTGCTGTTAATGAGCGGCTTTTGCCATTTTCATCAAATGACCAGTCACCTTTCATTTTAGGCTTTCCATCAAACGTGGTCATATTAAATGTACCATCTGGATAATACTCCGCTAAACCAAAAAAGTTAGCGACTTGTTTATCATCCGCATTAACTTCTTTTTTATCTTGATCTAAAGCTTCTGTCGTTGTCCAAACTTTGCCTACCATAATTTCTTCGTGAGCATTTAATTTATGTTCCGCACTCTGCGATTGGCTTGCTGCTGGAGTTGTCGCTGCCTGAACAGCAAATGACATAGTAGATACAACAGCAAAAAGTGTAGGTACTAATAATTTTTTCATTTTTATCCTCTAATAAATTAACTCAAACAACAATTTGATTAAGTTCAGATTAGCGATATAAAACCAATTTTTAAAATTATATTACGTTTATTTACAAGATAACATCTTATTACATTTAATATATATTGTTTTACAATATAAAATATATCGAAAATTAACAACTTTTAGCATTAACAATCTTAATCTTGGCTATTAAGCAACTTATTGACCAACCAATAACCGGCTTTTCCCGGTGGATTATTCTTAGACCAAACTAAATCCACATCAATTTTTCGAGGCCATAAATCATAATTAATACTCACCAAACGATTATGGCCAAATTGCTTAACTAACCATGTCGGTAATATAGCCCACCCAGCACCTTGTTCTGCCATTTCTAATAATAGTAAATAATTAGGTGCAAACCAGTTCTTTTCACTATTAATAATCATTTGGCTACTACTGCTTAGCCGTAGTTGGCGTGTCATTGTTAAATGCTGATAAGTTATTTTTTTCTCTTTAGCTAATGGATGGCTATTTAATACATACAAACCTAGTTCACCTTGAATAGGTAAACGAGAAAAGGAAATATCCGCAGGATATTCTGTTCGGGATTCCATCATTCCAACATGAGCTTGCTGGTTTTGGATCATTTCGATAACGTCATTATTTTCTGCAATTAAAAATTCGAATTCAAGATGTGGAAATTGCCTATCTAATGTCGTTAAAATATGCTCAGCATGTGGAGGTTGATAAATATCTGAAAAAGCACAACTTAGTCTAGGTTCAATATCTGGCAGTAATTCAACTCTTAGCGCTTGAAGACGCTCGTCTGCCGATAAAATATCCTCAACTAAACTCAAAACTTTTCTACCCGCAAAAGTTAATGTTGATTCACGCCCCTGCCTATTAAACAGCACAAACCCTAAATCATCTTCAAAACCACTGATCGTTGAGCTGACGGTTGATTGGCTTTTATTCAATTTACGTGCTGCAGCAGAAAATGATTTTAAGGATGCTGCCTCCACAAAGGTACGCAACGTTTCTATAGAATAATTCATAAGGTATCGCTTTTTTCGATGGCTGCCATTTTGTATATATATAAAAAATAGCAAATAATTGCACCCGATTTTTACCAAAAAAATAATTTTCTATATCTTTGAGGTAGTTATGAGCAAGCATACAAAAACATTAACTGAACGAATTTTTCATGCAGTTTCATTTGAAGTCATTGCTATCGCAATAACTGCACCGGTCAGTGCGTGGCTTTTAGGACGCTCAATTTTCCAAATGGGAACAGTGGCGATTGTCTTATCGACACTAGCAATGCTATTAAACGTAGTTTATAACATGATCTTTGACCGTTATTGGCCTTTGTCTAAGGGGCCTCGCCCAGCCAAAGTGCGCGTTTTTCACGCCATTGGTTTTGAATTAAGCTTTGTTATCATGGGTGTACCCATGTTGGCGTTTTTACTCAAAATGTCATTCTTAGATGCATTCTTACTTGAAATCGGCTTTTTTGCCTTTTTCTTATTTTATACCTATGCATTTAACCTCGGATATGACAACTTACGTGACCGTTGGTTTGCGAATAAAGAGAACACAATACACGTATCAGAAACAGTGGTTAAACGCTCTTAATTTAAAATATTAATTAAATATTCTAACGCCGTGTAGCTTATTATCTACACGGCGTTATTTGTATTTCAAGACACCGATAAAGACGCCAAAATAATTCTCTTTTCTTTTGTGAATGTAAAATGATGAATGCGTTTTATGCACTCATCATTTGCATAGATATCAATTTTATCATTGAACACGATCACCTATATTTACGGCATCGCAATGATTATTTCTACGATAACTTTATAAAAATACAGCTTAGATAGTTTATCTATTCAATAACATACCTAAGATAGAGTGTGAAAATGGGCGTTAAAAATGCTTTGCCTTCATTTTTGAGAACTTATTTATATAAAGTTATCCATTATTTTGTCCAAAATATAGGCAATGTTATTTAAAGGTATTCCGATGAACAAATTATTTATTTCCTCTGCATTTTTATTGGTATTTAGTCTAAATGCTCAAGCAGACGTAACTGCCCATAAAAATGCCATTATTTCTCTCAATTTTATTGAAAATAATACCGCTTATGCAAACCAAGCGGCTATTGCTAACCATGCAAAAGCCGCTAATTTATCTCCTAATGGTATTCAAGGTGTTACGAAATCTTTTGCACAAATGAATTTGCATGAAAAAGCAGTTACTGCATTAAGTTTCAATGAAAATAGTATGTCCGCAGCAAATCAAGCAGCGATTAATTCACATATAAAAGCGGGTAATTTATCAACAAATAAAATTAATGGCATCAGTAAAAGCTTTTTAGCGATGGATGACCATGAAAAAGCCGCTGTCGCCTTGAGTTTTACCGAAAACAACCAATCCCCTTCAATCAAATACTCAGTACAACAACACTTAAGTAGGAGCCAGACAAAGTCGTAAAAAAGAGAATAGTATTTAGCTGATTTATCACATAGTTAGCCTCATTAAGGCTTGGTTACTCACCAAGCCTTTTTATTTGAAATAATATTCCTTAAAAATCAAAGGATTAATATGTAATGAAATACGCCCATCAAAGTTGATAATAACTATCATTTGCAATTGATAATTATTAACATATAATTCGAGTCATTATTTTATCTTATGAGTTACAGTTCAAACATAACTACTTAATACCTGTATGGTTTGCCCTCTTTAGGTTCAGTGAGAAAAAATATTGAGGTTTTATGATGAGTCGAAAATTAGTGACTTTTATTCTATCAATAACATTACATGTTCTTGTTATTGGGTATTTAACCTATGTTACGGCTCAATCATTATCCTTAAAAAACCAAGCACAACAGGATGCGCCTATTATCTCGATCGCATTAACTCAAGCTGTCAACGTTGCAGAACCTGAAGAGATCCCCCAACCTACAGACCCCCTTCGTGAGGTAAAAATAGATCCCAGCCCAATAGCGGAACACGCTGCTATTGTTGTACCTAAAAAACCAAAAAAGGTGATAAAAACGCAAAAAGAGCCTATAAAACCTAGAGAACTGACTAAAAGAAATGAAAATACTCATAAACAAGCTGATTCAGAGGTTAAAAATGATTTACCGATCGCACAACAACAAAAAGCAGGTGACCTTGTTTCGTCTCAATCAGCAGGAATAAAAGGCCCCAAAAACCAATATGCAACGAGTGATACTAATAGCCAATTAATTAATGCTTACCGTGAAAAACTACGCCAAGAAGTTGAGAGAAATAAACAATACCCTCGCCGCGCAAAAAAAATGAAAAACCGTGGTATCGCAACAATTCAATTTCAATTAAGCCAAACCGGAGAAATTAGCTTAATTCGCTTAGCAAGTAGTTCAGGAAGTGATTTATTGGATCAGGCTGCTTTACTTGCAGTACAAAAAAGTCGTTCTGTCGGTAAACCACCAGCAGGTTTTGCTCAATCGATAACACTCAATATTGAATTTAATTAACCACCTTTGAAAATAAAAACTATTCTCACTAAAAAGTTACACCTTAATAGGATATTAGATGAGCAATTTATAGATAATTATTCTGCATTTACTTTTCAATCCTTTTAATAATATTAAAGTTCATTATTTTTTTAGAATAACAAATGATCCGAGAGAAATTTATTATTATTTTCTGACAATACTGCCAAAGATATTTCCCCCATTTCCCGAAAACGCCTTACCAAGAGAAATATTTTCTATATTAAACCCAATATTAACATTTCCAAATTTTTAACCTCTAATAAGAAAATAGAGAAAACCTTTTTATTCATGATGTTAGAGTGATATCAATTATCATTAATATTTATTTATTATGAAAAAGTTACCAGTTTTGCAAATATAACTTCGTTGATATGGCGCAAAAAAAACTAAATATGTCAGAGTAACATAGCCCTTGAATAACACTATATTTAATATGGTCATAAAGGCTAATATCAATGAATACAAAAAATAAATTATTAAATAGCCCTATCACAAGGCGCAATGTCGTGAAATCTGGCACTGCCAGCGGTTTATTTGCTGCAGTCGGTGGTTTATCACTTCCTTTTAATGCAAAAGCAATCGATAACACTCAAAACTCAACATCCCCTGAAGAAAAAGCCGTTTGGAGTTCATGTACCGTCAACTGTGGTAGCCGTTGCCTATTACGCCTTCATGTTCGTGACGATGAGGTATATTGGGTTGAGTCTGATACCACTGGGAAAGATGAGTATGGTAATCATCAAGTAAGAGCTTGCCTACGTGGTCGTTCAATCCGCAGGAGAATGAACCACCCGGATAGATTGAAATACCCAATGAAACGCGTAGGAAAACGTGGAGAAGGCAAATTTGTCCGAATTTCATGGGAAGAAGCCCTAGATACTGTCGGCAATAGCTTACGCGATACACTAAAAAATTATGGTAATGAAGCCGTTCATGTTTTGTATGGAACGGGTGTTGACGGCGGTAATATCACCAACTCAAATGTTCCCTACCGCTTAATGAATTCATGTGGTGGTTTCCTGAGCCGCTATGGCAGTTATAGTACCGCGCAAATTCGTGCGGGTATGAATTATCTGTATGGTTCTCAAGAAGCCAATAGCCCTGATGATATCGCAAATACAAAATTAGTTGTGATGTTTGGAAATAATCCCGCGGAAACTCGTATGAGTGGTGGAGGTGTGACTTATTATGTCGAACAAGCACGTGAACGTTCCAATGCGCGCATGATAGTTATTGACCCTCGTTATAATGACACTGCTTCTGGTAGAGAAGATGAATGGTTACCTATTCGCCCTGGTACTGATGGTGCACTCGCTGCTGCATTAGCTTACGTGATTATTACTGAGGATATGGTCGACCAAGAGTTTGTTGATAAATACTGTATCGGCTATGACGAAAAAACCTTACCGGCTTCTGCTCCTCAAAATGGTCACTATAAAGCCTATATTTTAGGCCAAGGTACTGATGGTGTAGCTAAAACACCACAGTGGGCCGCTAAAATTACAGGTATTCCAGCAGATAAAATCATAAAGTTAGCCCGTGAAATAGGCCAAGCAAAACCCGCTTATATTGTCCAAGGCTGGGGCCCTCAACGTCATTCAAATGGTGAGCAAACCGTTCGAGCAATTGCCATGTTAGCCATTATTACGGGGAATGTTGGCATCAGTGGTGGAAATTCAGGCTGTCGTGAAGACACTTATGATTCCGGTGTTGAATGGTTTCCAATGCTCGATAACCCAGTCAAAACTCAAATTTCTGTTTTCACATGGACAGATGCTATCGAACGCGGTACAGAAATGACTGCTATTCATGATGGTATAAAAGGGAAAGATAAATTAGATGTTCCCATTAAATTTTTATGGTGCTATGCCAGTAACACATTGATAAATCAACACAGTGATATCGCTCGCACTCATGAAATTTTACAAGATGACAGCAAATGTGAAATGATTGTTGGTATCGACCACTTCATGACAGCATCTGCAAAATATTGCGATATTTTACTACCTGATTTAATGCCTACCGAACAAGAAGATCTCATTCCTAGTGAGTCCGCAGGAAACATGTCATACATGATCTTAGGCCAACCAGCCACTAGCGCTAAATTTGAGCGTAAGCCCATCTATGAAATTTTGTCTGAAATTGCTAAACGCTTAGGCCCTGATGTCGAACAAAAATTCACTGAAGGCCGCACCCAACACGAATGGGTTAAATATTTATGTGAAAAAAGCCGTGAACGCTTCCCTGACATG
This sequence comes from Providencia sp. PROV205, assembly GCF_028479505.1. NCBI lineage: Bacteria > Pseudomonadati > Pseudomonadota > Gammaproteobacteria > Enterobacterales > Morganellaceae > Providencia > Providencia sp. PROV205. The sequence continues at coordinate 33,483 of NZ_JAMPNU010000024.1, forward strand.
CCAACTTATGAAGAAATGAAAACCGTGGGTATTTTCAAACACAAATGCCCAGATGAGCATGTCATTGGATTTAAAGCCTTTCGAGAGGATCCTCAATCCAATCCATTGAAGACACCTTCCGGGAAAATAGAAGTTTACTCTGAAAGCCTAGCTGAAATAGCGAAAACATGGCAATTAGCACCTGATGATGTGATTGACCCGTTACCAATTTACACCGAAGGCTTTGAAAGCCATATCGATAATCTTAATAAAAAATACCCATTACAAATGACAGGTTTTCATTATAAAGCCAGAACGCACTCCAGTTATGGCAACATTGATATCTTAAAACAAGCTTGTCGCCAAGAAATATGGATTAACCCAATAGATGCTAAAGCACGTGGTATTAAACAGGGTGATATGGTCAAAGTTTTCAATGACCGAGGTGAAGTTCATATTCCAGCAAAAGTGACACCAAGGATCATGCCAGGCGTGACTGCTATGGGCCAAGGGGCTTGGTTAGATGCCGATATGTTTGGCAAAAAAGTAGACCAAGGCGGGTGTATTAATGTCCTCACGACTCAACGCCCTTCACCGCTTGCTAAGGGGAACCCTCAGCATACTAACTTAGTTGAAATTGCTAAATTATAAGGAGCCCGGTATGTCACAACAATATGGTTTTTATATTGATACACAACGTTGCACGGGCTGCAAAACGTGCGAACTCGCCTGTAAAGATTTTAAAAACTTATCCTCTGATGTTCATTTTCGTCGTATTTATGAATATGCAGGCGGTGACTGGACTGAGCAAGATGGTGCATGGCATCAAAATGTATTTTCTTATTATGTTTCCATTTCATGCAACCATTGTGAAGACCCTGCTTGCGTTAAAGTTTGCCCAAGTGGCGCGATGCATAAACGTGAAGATGGCTTTGTCGTTGTCGATGAAAGTGTTTGTATTGGTTGCCGTTATTGCCATATGGCATGCCCTTATAGTGCACCTCAGTTTGATGCCGTTAAAGGGCATATGACGAAGTGTGATGGCTGCTATGAACGTGTAGCTGAAGGTAAAAAACCCATTTGTGTTGAGTCTTGTCCACTACGTGCATTAGATTTCGGGCCTATTGAAGAATTACGTACAAAATACGGTACTATCAATGAGATAGCTCCTCTACCAGCAGCACACTATACCAAACCCAATATTGTGTTAAATCTCAATGCAAATTGCCGTCCTGTTGGCGACACCACAGGTTATTTAGCAAATCCGGAGGAAGTTTAAAATGGGCGCAGGTTTACATGAATATCCGTTAATCTTCTTCACCGTTATAGGTCAAAGTGTTGCTGGCGCATTTATACTTATGGCTCTGGTATTATTAATGAAACCCATAAAAGAACAGCATCATAGAATTGTCATGAGCATGTTCGGTTTATGGGCATTAATGGGAATTGGCTTTTTACTGTCCATGTTGCATATGGGATCACCGATGCGCGCCTTCAATTCAATGATACGTGTTGGTCATTCAGCGCTCAGTAACGAAATAGTCAGTGGCTCAATATTCTTTGTCTTAGGTGGGCTGTATTGGTTACTGTCATTACTGAAGAAGATGCCCAAGTCTATTGGTACTATTTGGTTAATTGTCACAATTATTTGTGCGGCAATATTTATTTATGCCATATCTCGCGTATACCAAATTGATACCGTCCCAACTTGGTTTAATCATTATGGTAGTTTGCAGTTTATCTTAACCAGTTTTATTGCGGGGCCTGTACTTGCTGCATTTTTATTGCGCATAGCAAGCTATGATATCAATAACGTCCGCTTTTTTACATTAATCAGTATTGTTGCGGTGATTGCGAGTAGTATTTTGGTAACGGCACAAGGGTTTGAATTAGGCTCTATCCAAAGTTCAGTACAAAAAGCCTCAGAGCTTGTTCCTGATTATGCCTCGCTAATGGGATGGCGTACTGTTTGCTTAACATTGGGGCTAGCTTTCTGGATTTACCCGCATGTTAAAATGAAGAACCCTTCAATTATTGGGCTATTAGTCGCCGTCTTATTAGTAATTCTTGGTGAATTGATTGGTAGAGGCATATTCTACGGGCTGCATATGACTGTGGGTATGGCGGTTGTAGGCTAATTACTAATCCATTGTTTTTGCGATGATAAGAAGGACAATTACCTTCTTATCATCGACAACAATCTCATGTTTCGCTACGATCACATCAACGCATCATCATCAACATAGCAAGTGGACAAATATGGAACAAAAATTATTGGCAGATTTTTCGCTTTGCGCGCAAACTTTGGGAGCATTATTTTATTATGATCCTTCTGATGCACGCGTAAATACGTTAATTGATTTATTTACAACGAGCGAATGGTTAGCTGAGTGGCCATTTACTCAGGATTATGATTGCCAATCTATTGATAAACTCTTTCAAGATAGTCTTTCTGAAACAGAAACATTACAAGAAGCCTACCAGCGCTTATTTATTGGCCCTTATGCATTACCTGCACCACCTTGGGGTTCCGTTTATCTTGATAAAGAAAATGTTATTTTTGGTATTTCGACACTTGAATTAAGAGCATGGCTTCGTAATAACCAAATTAATATTGAATTAAATCAAAAAGAACCAGAAGATCATGTAGGGCTACTATTTCTTCTCACCGCTTGGGTGATTGAAAATAAACCAGAATTATTACGTGAATTTCTAGAAATACATTTTTTACCTTGGGTATATCGCTATTTAGAAAAAATGCAATTGCAAAGTGGGAATGCATTTTATGTAGCCAGCGCGCTGCTCGCGACTGAAACTTTAAAACATATCCAACAAGCTGTTCAATTAAATCCTGTCAATAAAGAAATCTGTCTTTAATTTTACCTTACTCAAATAAGTATTTTGCGAAGTATAACGCTCTCTAAATAATCTGACTATTTAGAGGGCTTAAAATATTATGGGGGTTTTTTAGGTGTATGGCAGGTATCACTCAGAAGTAAAATGCATCACTAATGGCCTAATTACTGAACCTGCGATAAAGCAGAATCGACATCAGCGAGTAAATCATCTATATCTTCACAACCCAATGAGAACCGTAATAACCCATCTGTTACGCCTTGCAATAATCTCTCCTCATCAGGAATACAAGCATGGGACATCATTCTGGGGTAGGAAATAATTGACTCAATTCCCCCTAAGCTGACCGCAACAAGTGGAATACGAACCGTATCTAAAAATCGTTTTACGTTTTCATAACTCCCTAAATCAAAGGAAACCACCATTCCGCCATTTTTAGACTGCTGCATATGAGTCATATGGTTTGGGTGTGAAGCTAACCCCGGATAAAAAACGTGTTGTACTTTTGGGTGCTCATTCAGATATTCTGCAAGCTTTTGTGCATTTTCACTGGCTCGCTCAACTCGCATTGCCATTGATTTTAAACCACGCATCGTCAGCCAGCTGTCAAATGGTGCAGCAATACTACCAATAGCAACTGCTGACTTATGTAACCACCTAGCGTATTCAGCGTTATTCGTTGCTACCGTCCCCAAGATCACATCACTGTGGCCATTAATAAATTTAGTCGCGCTATTAATAGAAAAATCAATTCCAAGAGAGATAACATCTGATAACAATGGCGTCATAAAGGTATTATCACAGATGGTGATCATATTATGCTGTTTCGCTATCCCAATAACAGTTTTTAAGTCAGTCACTTGTAATGTTGGATTAGATGGTGTTTCAATATAAAACGCTTTGGTGTTTTCCGTTATGGCTTGCTGATAATTCATTGGATTGGTCGCATCAACAAAGGTCACTGAAATGCCATAACGAGGCAGAAACTCAGTCATTAATTGAAAAGAACCACCGTAAATATTTTTGCAGGCAACGATATGGTCGCCCTGACTAAAATTAAGCAATACGGCACTTATTGCTGCCATTCCTGAAGAAAAAACCTCAGCAAATTTTGCATTTTCAATTGCGCAAATAGCCTCACTTAATGCATCTCTCGTTGGATTGGAAAAACGCGAATAAATATGGTCGTAACTTTCCTCAATATTGGCTTGTGAAAAAGTCGATGATTGATATAACGGGATAGAGGAACTTCCGGTATATTTATCCGTCATGGGGTAACCATGAATAACCTTAGTATTAATTTTCATAAATAAATCGCATTATCAAAAGTGTATTTAATCATTGCTACATTGATTTCAGAATAAGCAAAAATAGCGAGTGCACCACCCGTATAAATATCACGACCTAAGTATTCTGAAAGATTATTTAATTTTGCTAACGGTGTTAGCCCTTGAAGTAAATCTATTTTATTTATGGCGACTGATCGTTGTCTAATATTCATTGAATTATTCCCCTTATTAGTATGTAAAACCTAAATAGAGGTAAACCATCAGCGCAAATGCAGCTGTCACAGTGGCATAAGGCATTTGGGTACGAATGTGCTCAATATGGTCACAATCTGTTGCCATAGACGCCACAATTGCATCACTGGAAATGGGTGATGTCATGTCTCCGTATATTGAACCTGCAATGGCTGCACCAATCATATATTCAACAGGCATTCCAACTGAAAGCCCTAACTGCACACCGATTGGGATCATAATGGCAAATGTTCCCCACGATGTTCCCGTTGCTAATGACATCACCGCACTGATTAAAAAGATAAAACCAATTGAGAAAGCCGGCGAAATAACACCCGAGGTGACTTCTGCGATATAAGCACCGGTATTTAAATCGGAAGAAACGGTTCCCATTAAAAAAGCGAGGATCATCACTGAGCTAATTTTTACCATGCTGGCATAGCCGATATATAATTCTTTAAAGAAAGTCTCAATATTGAGTACTCGACGCGCTAAGAACCATACAAAAGAGACTAAAGTTCCAAACATGACTCCCCAATATACCGATGTTGAACCACTACCTTTACTAAAATCCCCATTACCTGTGATATAAAGCGCAACAGGTACCATTAAGACCGTTGATAAAATTGGGATAAAGAAGTTAAGAGAGGTATGACAATTAGGGTGATCAATAATATCTTCATCATCCTGCTCAGTTTCTTCCGCGGATAACAGCGTTAAAGCCTGCTGCTCTGCACGTAAATCTGCCTTTTTCATTGGCCCCCAAGACACATTGGAGAAAATATAAAATAGCACTGAAGCGAGAGAAAACCACGCCATGATATTAAATACCATGGAGCCGGCTAAAATTTCAAAAGGTTCTCCAGTAATAAGGCCTTTAGATATTTGTACGCCAATAACGCCCATCATTGCCGCTCCCCAACCATTGATCATGGCTGATGAACACACTGATACACAGGAAGTCTGCACAATGTAGGACATTTTTTCTGGCGAAACACCGTATTTTTTCGCTAATGTTTTTGTTGATGCTCCAGCAATTAATTGGTTAATAGAGCTTTCAATAAAAATTAATGATGTAATAATCATCGCCATTAATTGAACAGCTTTTTTATTTTTAATTAACTTTGTTTTATTCGTTAATAATTTAACTAATGATCGCACACCACCAGTAACAACGACTAGCCGCATAATACCGCCAATAATGACCATAAATAGAATTGTTTTAGTATTTCCCGGTGATGCAAATGTATTGATAATACCATCGAGCGTTCCATTTATACCCAATAATATATTGTGATCATATATAACGGTAAAACCAACTAATATCCCCAGTAATAATGACAATATAACTTGTCGTGTAAAAATGGCTAAAAGTATCGTCACCATTGGCGTGACAATGGTCCAAATTCCATAATCATTCATTAGATGCTCTCTTATTATATTTTATTTTGATTTTAATAAATTAAGATAATGCGTTTTCTAAATCATTTAATAAGTCTGTGATATCTTCAATGCCTACAGATAAACGTAACGTAGTATCATAGACATGGATACTTTCTCTTTCTTCTTTTGTCATCGACCCATGTGACATGGTTGCCGAATGGTTTACCATGCTCTCAACACCACCTAGCGATTCCGCTAAAACAAAATATTTAACTTTAGATAAAAATATTTTGGTGTCTTCAATATCCCCTTTCAAATTAATCGTCACAACCGCTCCACCTGTACGCATTTGTTTTTTGCATAATTCATGTTGTGGATGTGAAGCTAACCCCGGGTAATAAACCTGCTCCACCTTCGGGTGAGTTGATAAATATTTCGCGACTTGTGCTGCATTGCTACATTGTGCCGCCATACGTAAAGCCAATGTTTTTAATCCACGTAAAGCAAGGTAAGCGTCAAAAGGAGAGGCAATTGCTCCAAGGGTCGTTTTTAGAAAATCGAGGCGGCTGGCTAAGTCTTCTCTTTGGGTGATCACCGCACCACCAATTAAATCGGAATGGCCACCAATATATTTACTTGCCGATAACATCACTAAATCGGCTCCTAATTCTAATGGTTTTTGGTTCCAAGCTGTTGCAAATGTATTATCAACACAAGTTAAAATATTATGCTCTTTGGCAAGTGAACAAATGACATTGATATCAACTAATTCTAATAATGGATTAGTTGGGCTTTCAATCCAAATTAAGCGTGTGTTATCTTTTATTTTTGTTTTAACTTCATCAAGATTATTCAAATCAACATAGTCTATTTGGTGACCGCTATTAATGGTTGAAACTCGTTCAAATAACCGAAATGTTCCACCATAAACACCTTTCATCGCAATAATATGTGAATCTTTTGGTAATAAATTTAATACTAAACTTGAAGCAGCCACACCGGAAGCCGTTGCTGTTGCATAGCTTCCACCTTCGATTTCAGCTAATAAGGTTTCATATGCATAACGCGTTGGGTTGCTGCAACGTGAATAACAATATTCGCCATGCTCGGTTAAACTTTGTTGAACAAATGTACTGGCCGTTGTAATAGCAGGAAAAATAGCATGATTAACAGTATCTTGCTGCTTCCCACCATGAATTAAAACTGTAGCAATATTCTTAGTCATAATCTAAAACCCAATATAGTAAAATAAAAACGATATCTTTATATTTGTTGCCAAAAGAAATATGCCACAGGGAAATAGAAAATTTTTTCTAAAAACTGATGCCTTTTTCCAAATTAAGAGAAAACTTTTCTATTTGGATGTTAATATTCTTTAAATTCATAACGTTAGTTAATTACCAGCAAATGAGCTAGCCGTCACAATATTATTACTTTGTTTATCCTTCACAATCAACCATATCGCAAGAATCATATAACCCATTAAAATAAAACAATAAATGTTTTGTTTTGGTTAAATGTATCATCACGTAATGTAATTGATTGGTGGCAAAAACCGAGTTAATTTAACATTAATATCTGTAATTACTCTTAATTTCCATCGAGTAATACTATTAAAGAAGAATATGAGAGAAATTTATTCTCCCCCTCTCATTTCAGACATTTAACCCATATCGATGATTGTAGGGTTTAACGTTAATCTTGAATTAAAAACAGACAGAGTAAGGTAGGAATAGTATTATTAGCGCCATTATGTCTTTTATTCTATTTGAGATTGTATTGTGACTTCATTTGCTGACCTAAACGCGCTTTCTGCGGAACAACTCGCTAACTTGCAAGAGTTAGGCTACCTAAACATGACGCAGATCCAAGCGGCCGCTCTTCCCCCTATCCTTGCCGGAAAAGACGTTCGAGCACAAGCTAAAACTGGCAGCGGCAAAACGGCTGCTTTTGGTCTGGGTTTATTACAACATATTGACGCTAAATTATTTAAAACTCAGTCATTAGTTTTATGTCCAACTCGCGAACTGGCGGACCAAGTCGCTAATGAATTACGTCGTTTAGCTCGCGCGATCCCTAATATCAAAATTTTAACGCTCTGTGGTGGTGTGCCATTTAGTGTACAACGCGACTCCCTTGCCCATGCTGCTCATATTATTGTTGCCACCCCGGGACGTTTACTTGATCATTTAAATCGTGAAACAGTACAACTTGATGCATTGCAAACATTAGTTTTAGACGAAGCAGACAGAATGCTCGATATGGGCTTTATGCCAGATATTGAGTCCATCATTGACTACGCACCAATTAATAGACAAACACTATTATTTTCAGCTACTTGGCCAGATGAAATTGCACGAATTAGTCAGCAAATTCAGAATGACCCTCAAACAATTGAAATCAATAGTGTTGATGAACTTCCTGCCGTTGAACAACAATTTTATGAAGTCGCTCGTCACGAAAAAATTGAATTATTACAAAAACTCTTGAGCCGTGAACAGCCAGCTTCTTGTGTCGTTTTTTGTAATACGAAGAAAGATTGCCAAGCCGTTTATGATGCCTTAACCGCAAGCAAGCAAAGTGTCTTAGTGCTTCATGGTGACATGGAACAGCGTGAACGCGACCAAACTCTTGTGCGTTTCGCTAACGGAAGTAGCCGTGTATTAGTGGCTACGGATGTTGCCTCCCGAGGGTTAGATATTAAAGCCCTCGAAATGGTGATTAACTATGAATTATCATGGGATCCTGAAGTGCATGTTCATCGCATCGGCCGAACTGCACGTGCTGGAGAAAGCGGTTTAGCGGTGAGTTTGTGTGCACCAGAAGAAGCCCAGCGAGCCAATGCTCTAGAAGAAATGTTAAATATGAAGCTTAATTGGCAAGCCGAGCCTACAGGTATACGTATCGCTCCGTTAGAAGCGACGATGATGACCTTATGCCTTGATGGTGGTAAAAAAGCCAAAATACGCCCCGGTGATATTCTCGGTGCCTTGACCGGCGAAGTTGGCCTCAATGGTGCCGATATTGGCAAGATTGTGATCCACCCTACCCATGCCTATGTCGCACTCAAACGTGAAGTTGCGGTACAAGCTTGGAAACATTTACAGCAAGGGAAAATCAAAGGAAAATCCGTTAAAGCTAGGCTACTAAAATAACCAATATTTTCTGTGTTTCCTTCCAATATAAAAAGGAAGGAAACACATTAGTCATTCTATAATGCCACGTTATTTTCTTGCGGTAATGCCGATTTCGGTAAACCAAATATTTTGTCGAAAGCCCAATTAAAAAAGAAAGTATAAATTGGGATAAAAATAATTAGGGCAAAATCAAGTATTAATGCTTGTAAAAGACTAATTGACAACCACCATGCAATTAAAGGAATTAAAAAAACCACCAGCGTTAATTGAAATAATATGGCGTGTACAAACCGGCGCCTAAAAGTTCTAATGCGTGATTTTTGCTTTGATTCCCAATATTCAAACGCAGTATTAAAAATAAAGTTCCAGCTAACCGCAATCGTTGTTATGACTAAAGCTAATGGACCTGTTGTTTCCGCAGAATTACCAGAAAGAAAAGCTAATGCTAAAGCTGAAATTAACCAACCAATAACCTCATAAGCCGTTACAAAAACAATTTTACGTTTAATCCCCTGCATTTTTCCACCCCCAAAAATATCATTATCAATAAGGTGGTAAAATAAATATAATTCAATGATAATAAAAGTCAGCTTCTATCAGTTTTATTGAAAGGTCAACAATGCCATTTAATAGTGATAACTTAACAGTATTTCTTACTGTATTAGATAAAGGCTCATTTTCTGCAGCGGCAAGGGCCTTAAAACGCGTACCTTCAGCGGTTAGCATGGCAGTAGCGAATCTAGAGGCTGAACTTGGATTTGAATTATTTGATAGACATACGCGGGAACCTAAACCCACAGAAAAAGCGCTTTCATTAGCGCCCTACGCACGACATATTATTGCCAATTTATCTCAACTCAATACTTTTTCTCTGGAATTATCTCAAGGTGTTGAAAGCACACTGACCATTGGTATTGCGGCTGGTATTAATGCCAATTTACTCTTTGATGCTCTACATATTTTAAGCCAACGTTACCCTTTACTGCATATTGAACTGATTACCGCCCCTCAAGATGATCTTTTACCGTTATTACATGAACAACAAATTCATCTCGCAATTGTCTTTGGTGGTTTAAATGTTAATTCCCAAGAGCAGTTTCATTATATTGGCGAAGAATCAATTATTGCTACCATTTCTGCTAAACATCCCTCTCTACAAAATAAAACTTCACTTTATATCGAAGATCTTGTTGAAAGTCGGCAAATAATTATTGCGAGTCGTCAGCGTGAACTGAGTGATATCCGCATTCTAGTTTCCAGTAATTATTGGAAAGCAGACAGTTTTTCTTTAGCTCTCGGTTTAGTCGAAAGTGGTATGGGATGGGGAAATTTTCCTTTATCACTGATTAAAGATAAATTAAACGATGGCTCACTAAAACCCCTTGAGTTTAAAAATACTCCAAATGGCTTTAAGTTGCCTATTCATGCAGTATGTTTGAAAGGGCATGTGCTTAAACGTGGTGCACAAGAATGCATTGAATTACTAAAAAAAGTGACGCTACCCTCAACCCATTCTTAAATCGCCGCCATACTACTGATTCGGAGATAACCGTGCTTAATCAAACTATCAAACATATCCATAATATCCGTTTACCTGAGTGTGATGGGCTGTGGCGTATTGATATCGATAATCAGAAAATCCAAGCTATTCTTCCACAAATTGAAGGCGAAGTATTGCCAGACAGCGTAGACGGTGAAGGTGGTTTAGTAACCGCTCCCTTCGTTGAGCCACATATTCACTTAGATACCACTCAAACCGCTGGGCAACCCAATTGGAACCAGTCTGGAACGCTCTTTGAAGGTATCGAACGTTGGGCTGAGCGCAAAGCGATGCTCACCCACGATGACGTTAAAAGCCGAGCGTGGCAAACCCTTAAATGGCAAATAGCCAATGGTATTCAACATGTTCGCACCCATGTGGATGTGTCAGACCCGACATTAACTGCACTGAAAGCGATGTTAGAGGTAAAACAAGAAATCGCACCTTGGGTTGATGTGCAAATTGTTGCTTTCCCTCAAGAAGGTATCTTGTCTTATCCAAATGGCGAAGCCCTGTTAGAAGAAGCATTACGCCTCGGTGCCGACGTCGTTGGTGCTATTCCACATTTTGAGTTTACCCGTGAGTATGGTGTAGAATCTCTCCATAAAACATTCGCTTTAGCGCAGAAGTATGACCGTTTGATTGATGTCCACTGTGATGAAATCGATGATGAGCAATCCCGTTTCGTTGAAACGGTCGCAGCGTTAGCACATGCACAAGGCATGGGCTCTCGCGTCACAGCAAGCCATACCACCGCAATGCATTCATACAATGGTGCTTATACATCTCGTTTATTTCGCCTGCTAAAAATGTCTGGGATTAACTTTGTGGCTAATCCGTTAGTGAACATTCACTTACAAGGCCGTTTTGATACTTACCCTAAACGTCGAGGTATCACCCGTGTTAAAGAGATGCTAGCCGCGGAGATTAACGTCTGTTTCGGTCACGACGATGTATTTGACCCATGGTACCCACTAGGTACTGCCAACATGCTGCAAGTCCTGCATATGGGGTTACATGTTTGCCAATTAATGGGTTACCAGCAAATCAATGACGGATTAAAGCTGATCAGTGAATACAGCGCACGTACGTTGAACTTGCAAGATTATGGTGTGAGTGAAGGAAAACGCGCTAGTTTATTGATTTTACCAGCAGAAAATGGCTTCGATGCCGTGCGCCGTCAAGTCCCCGTGCGTTACTCTATTCGAGATGGCCAGGTGATCGCCAATACCCAACCTGCGGTAACCCAAATTCATTTAGAACAAACGGAAACAATCCGTTATGGATATACTCCAAAAATCTAACCATTAATTTTTTATTCCAAAATGGCTCCCTATAATCATCGGTGAGCCATTTATCTTGTAGCTCATCATTAAATTTAAATATGATCAGCCCGAAAACTAATCTTAATCGGATAAAAAGCAACTAATAGCGTATTTCTTACACAAAAGTCATTCCTATATACTAGACTTAATCCAATACTTATTGCAGAGCTTAAAAAGCTTTGGAGTGCAAATAAACGTCTTATAAGAACTCCTTTTTTGGTTATAAGTGCCATTTCTACGTATTAAGTGCATTTTCTATTGAAATTCAATGTGAACGTTTTATATTTTTTAGAGAGTTATCTGAAACTGGATTTGAGCTTTATTTATAGCAACAATAACGCTAATACACTGACTGTCATGCAGTGGTGGTCAATATTCCTGTTTTGCTGTACCGCGAATACGTCACAAATAAAGTTCTCTGAATCCCACTTTGAAAAAAATTGGAGATCAGATGAGTACTGAACACATCGTTAACCAAAAAAACACTATCGACCCTTGGCAACGCATTGCTGCCGAGCTATTAAGTGAAGCTGGCATTAAAATTAATGGTTCCCGCCCTTTTGATATTCAAGTTCACAACCCCCTATTCTTTAAACGCGTGCTACAACAAGGTTCAATAGGATTAGGTGAAAGCTATATGGATGGTTGGTGGGATTGCGAGCGCTTAGATATATTTTTCCAATATGTATTACGCCATAGACTCGATAAAAAAATACCTCATAACTTCAGTGATACATTAAAAATTGCTGTTGCACGTGTTCGTAATCTACAAACCTTAAAACGCGCTCGTATTGTTGGAGAAGAACATTATGACCTCGGGAATGACTTATTTTCCTTGATGCTCGACCCTTATATGCAATATTCCTGTGGCTACTGGAAAGGCATAGAAACGGTTCCTGAAAACCTTCATCTCGCACAAGAACAAAAATTAAATTTAATTTGCGAAAAACTGCAATTAAAACCGGGGATGCGATTACTTGATATTGGCTGTGGCTGGGGGGGACTTGCCGCCTATGCGGCAAAAAACTTTGGCGTTTCTGTCACCGGTGTCACTATCTCCGCGGAGCAACAAAAATATGCTCAAGCTCGCTGTGCAGGCTTAGATGTCAATATTAAATTAGAAGATTATCGAGGTCTCAATGACCAATTTGACCGTATTGTCTCTGTCGGCATGTTTGAGCATGTCGGCCCGAAAAACTATGCGGCTTACTTTGATGTTATTCAGCGCAATTTAAAAACTCATGGCCTGTTTTTACTTCACACCATTGGCTCTAACCAAAGTAAAGTGAATGTCGACCCGTGGATCAATAAGTATATTTTTCCAAACGGCTGCCTACCTTCTGTGCAAAATATTGGTGAAACCAGTGAAGGTAAATTAGTGATGGAGGATTGGCATAATTTTGGTGCTGATTATGACCATACACTCATGGCATGGTACTCCCGTTTCCAAGCCGCTTGGCCTGAACTCGAATTTAATTATACACCTCGTTTCAAACGCATGTTTTCCTATTATCTAAATGCTTGTGCAGGTGCATTTAGAGCTAGAGACATTCAGTTATGGCAAATACTTTGGAGCCCACAAGGTGTGAATGGAGGCCTACGGGTTGCTCGCTAAGCTTCTGTCTTGAACATATACCTTCGTTAATCTTACGGGCTAGTTAAAGAATCAATGTGTTTCATTCAACCATTGCTCAATAGCCTGTAAGCCTTGCTGCACATTATCTTTCAATTGAGTATCCGCCATTGGCTGCTGCTCTAATAACTCACAAGTTTTTACTGCACTTTGCATTCCTAAACTGGCACAACTGCTTTTTAACTGGTGAGCAAGGCGCTTGACTTGTTCTGTGTTATTTTCTGCTAGCGCAATGTCAATTTGGTCAATCAAAGGCAAGGAATGCTGTTTAAAAATACTCACCCATTCGCGAATTTTCGGAAGTCCCATTAGTTCGGCATCACTAATAAGCTGTTGTAAATCTATAAATTTCTCCTGAATACTAGGAGCAGGCAATGTATATTCACCGCCTGAAATATATTTAACGATTAACTTGTTTAACGTATCTCTTGGTACCGGTTTTTGAATAATTCCACGAAAAACTTGGCTGGTCCGTTGGCGTAAAGTTTCATCAATCACATGAGCACTAAAACCAATCAAAATCAATTGGGGATAGGTTTTCGCTAATTGTTTAGCTAAGGTGATACCATCGATATCAGGTAAACCGAAATCCACCAATGCCGCGGTAAATTGTTGCCCAGTTTGTAGGGCTGCTAGCGCCTCAGCTGCAGACCCAACAATAGTGACCTGTGCCCCGCTGCGGGTTAACATTTCCCCACTAATTTTCTGAGTCAATGGGTTGTCTTCTATGAGTAATAAATGCACGCCCAACATGTCTAATGGCAGATCAGCCGATTTACTTACGGGATGCGAGGCGATACATAACGGCAGTGTTAAACGAAAACAGCTCCCGCTCCCTAATTGGCTACTAACCGTTAATTCACCGCCCATCGCTTGCGCTAAACTTGCACTAATTGTCAGTCCAAGCCCCGTTCCACCCCGCTGGCTATCTACTTGCACAAATGGCTTAAAAATATCCGTAAATCGCGAGCTATCAATGCCGCACCCTGTGTCTTCCACTTCAATAAACCAATATTTGCCATAACGGCAACTGCGTAACGTAATTTGCCCCTGTTGAGTAAAGCGCAATGCATTACTGAGTAAATTTGTGATAATTTGTCGGATCCGTAGCGGGTCCCCTTGTAAAGCAATCGGCAAATCATCCGCAACATCTGCAACTAACTGAATAGCAGGGTTTTTATTACTCGCATTCATTAAATACAAAGTACTTTCTAATAACGGCTTGGGTTCGAAAGGCTCATCATTGATAGACACATTATGTCCTCCGGCTTCAATTGCGGAGTAGTCCAAAATGTCATTTAAAATGGCTAATAAAGATTCACCTGAGTCAGTAATTGCATATAAATCATCATGATACTGATTAAGTGCTTTATTTTCTAATAACAGTTGCGCTGTCCCCAAAATCCCATAAAGAGGAGTACGGATTTCATGGCTCATTGCCGCCAAAAATGCCGATTTCGCCTGATTGGCTTGTTCCGCTTCAGAACGAGCTTTTCGGTGCTCAACGACCATCACACGCAGTTCTGCCGTCCTCGCTTTGACTTCATCTGCTAGCTGTTCACGCTGATTATTTAAGGCATGAACACTTTCACGAAATGCATCCATTAAACGGCCAATAGTATCAAGCTCTTTCACTCCTGCGGTTTCAGGAAATGCGGAGTCAATATCGCCCTCTAACAACCGTTGAAGTGCTTGAGTCTGCTGCGCCAACGGTTTTGTCACTAAGCGATAAACCACTCGCCAAAGGATCAAAACCAATGAGAGTAGAGAGACAATACTCAATGCTAACAACCAATTCTGCCCCCGCTCACTGGCTTGCTTTAGTTGCCCCAATGCGGTTTGGTTACGCAGCTCAATGATGTTAACTAATTGCGCTACTTCACTACTAAAACGTGCAAATTGGTCAATATTATTTTGTGATAAAATCTGTAAACGTGTTGTGATGTCGTTATCTTGCCGGTACAACGCAATTAACTCTGTATAGCGCTTCACGCTATTTAACGCGTTTTCTACTTGGCCTCGCACTGCGGGGTCTTCAATATATTTTTGCCGACGTTGTAAGATTTTAACTGCAGAATTCAACTGTTTTTCTAATTCAGCCATATTACGGTGGGGCTGGTTTGAACCTAAATTAAGTACCATTTGCTGTACACGCATCGCGCTTAATCGAAGTTCATTCATTTGGCTAGCATATTCAAGGTCAATATCAATTAGTTGATCAAGGGCTTGTTGGGCTTGTTCCCCTTGATTCCTTTCGATAAGGTCATAAATACTGACCTGAGTTGCTCCCGCTGAAGTGGCAGCATTGTTTGCCTGACCATGTGCCATTTGGGCGATATCACCTGCCGCTGCAATTATATGCTGCCTTAATTGTTGTTGCTCTGCGCGCAGTTTTAACCGCTGCCCGACTAACTCACCCTGCTGGCTTAATGATTGAGCAATTTCTTTTTCTTGCTGTTCAATATCTTGTGTATTAAAACCTTGTTCTCGTAATGTTTTCAGTATATTCGTGATTTTCAGGCTTTGTGCTGTTAACATCCGCCCTTGTGCTAACCAAATACTTTCACTATCCGCATTTGTGAGATTTTGTGCAGAAAATAATTCCCAAGCACTTGCTTCGCTCAGTTGCCTTGCCATATTCATGGTTGGGATCAGAGCCTCGGTATTGGCCTGTTCAACTTGGCTAACAAAACGTAAGTTGTACCACCCTACAAGGGTGCTGATAAAGGTCAATGCGGCCATCAGCGCAAAGCCCATCCACAATCGTCTAGTTAGTGATAAATTCACGGTTTGGTTAGCCTAAAAATTAAAATGATTGAGTTAGCAGTAAGAAAGCATTTAGGATAACGGTTTCTGGTTTGTGAGGCTATCATGCGTGTATTGATTTTACTCCTGTTCATATTTCACTCGTTGTTGAACCTAGCAATGGCACAGAATAGTTCATTCATTCAGTGGCGTGATAACCTACATTTTAATCACCAAACACATGATCCCGTAACCGCCACAAAAACCTGGAAGTTGTGCGCGCTTTACCCTAGTTTAAAAGATTCTTATTGGTTATCAATTAATTATGGTATGCAAAAAGCGGCAAAACACTATGGCGTTGACTTAAACGTACTAGAAGCCGGTGGTTATAACCAACTAGCAACCCAACAAAAGCAAATTACGCAATGCCAACAATGGGGAGCAGATGCTATCTTACTGGGAAGTAGCACCACAACTTTTCCAAACCTTAGCCAACTCGTGGGAAATACGCCTGTCATTGAAGTCATCAATGCCACCCACGATAACACAATAAAAACCCGTGTTGGTGTACCTTGGTTCCAAATGGGCTATCAGCCGGGGCGCTATTTAGTGCAATGGAGCCAAAGCAAGCCATTGAAAGTTTTACTCATGCCAGGGCCATTAAATGCCGGTGGCAGCCATGAAATGGAACAAGGATTCCGAGAAGCTATTGCAGGTAGCCAAGTACAAATTGTGGACGTCGCACAAGGGGATAACGACCTTGAGGTGCAACGCAATTTGTTGCATGAAATGTTAGAGCGTAACCCTGATATTAATGTTGTCGTTGGCACAGCGATTGCCGCTGAGGCCGCAATGGGTGAAGGCCGTAACTTAACGAAACCACTGAATATTGTTTCTTTTTACTTGTCTCATCAAGTCTACCGAGGCTTAAAAAGAGGCCGAATAATTATGGCCGCCAGCGACCAGATGGTTTGGCAAGGTGAGCTAGTGATTGAACAAGCCATCAAAGTACTACAAGAGCAGCCGGTTCCAAACAATATCAGCCCGCCGATTTTAGTGCTTACTCAACAAAATGCCGATAGTGAACACTTACGCAATTCATTATCCCCTGGAGGCTTTAGGCCCGTATATCAATATACATCGGCAGCTAAAAAATAGCCTTCACCGTGCTGAGTTACTAATAAATCAGCATTGATTTTATGGCGTAAACGACGAATAAGTACATCCACGGTGCGTAAATCAGGGTGATCGACTCGTCGGGCAGATAACATACGTAACAGACGTTCTCGGGTTAAAATCTCCCGCGGGTTAGTCACAAACGCCACAAGTATTTCATATTCTGCCCGTGTGAGTTTGATAACCTGATTTTCAAATTGGAGTGTATGCATTGAGACATTTAGGCAATAGCCCGCAAACTGATAGCAATTATCTTGAGAAACAACTTGGGTTTGCGAAGGCTTAGCAAGGTCAATGCGCCAAAGTAAATTTTTAACGCGAACGACTAACTCCCTCAATTCCAAGGGTTTAGTAACGTAATCATCTGCTCCCATTTCTAAACCCACAATACGGTCAATTTGGTCACAGCGGCCGGTGACTAAAATAATCCCCACCGTGAAACGCTCACGTATTGCTCTTGTTAACATTAACCCGTTTTCATCCAGTAAATTAATATCTAACAGAATCAAATCAACGGCCTGCTGATCCATAATTTCACGTAGACCTGCACCATTCCCCGTCACAGAAACACGATATCCTTCTTGCTCAAAATAAGCCTGTAAGCGAGCCTGAGTAACGGGTTCATCTTCAACAACCACAATATGATGTGATGTCATTGATACTCTCTCTTCTGTTCATATCTGTTCATATTTGCTCATATCTTGCCGTAAGCTGTTCATTCTGGCTAGTACCGCTATTCATATTAACTCAATAAGATCGCCTGTATTAAACCATATAATTACA
Source organism: Providencia sp. PROV205 (assembly GCF_028479505.1). NCBI lineage: Bacteria > Pseudomonadati > Pseudomonadota > Gammaproteobacteria > Enterobacterales > Morganellaceae > Providencia > Providencia sp. PROV205. The sequence goes on from NZ_JAMPNU010000024.1 coordinate 51,560, forward strand.
GGGGCTATTATGCGGAAACTCTGGAGAGCGTTGCGAAAACCAAGTGCTCGTTGGTCAATGCTAACGTTAATCGTTGTCGGGATTGCAGTGGGTGTTGCGTTAATCGTTGTCCCCCATGTTGGGATGAAAGTGACTAGCACCACTGAGTTTTGTGTCAGTTGCCATAGCATGGAACCCGTTTACGAAGAATATAAACAATCTGTACATTTCCAAAATGCATCTGGCGTACGCGCAGAATGCCATGACTGCCATATTCCCTCCGACCTTCCAGGCATGATTAAACGGAAACTCGAAGCAAGCAATGATATTTATCAAACATTTATTGCTCACTCGATAGATACCCCAGAAAAATTTGAAGCCAAACGTGCCGAACTTGCGGAACGCGAGTGGGCTCGCATGAAAGAGAATAATTCAGCCACTTGCCGCTCTTGCCATGATTATGACTCGATGGATCACGCAAAACAAAACCCAGAAGCGGCTCGCCAAATGCAAATTGCTGCGAAAGAAAATCAATCCTGTATTGATTGCCATAAAGGGATTGCCCATCAACTACCCGATATGAGTAGTGGCTTTCGTAAACAATTTGATGAGTTAAGAGCGAAAGCAAACAGTGATGCTGACATTCTTTATTCACTTGATATTAAACCTCTTTATGCCAATAAAGGGGATAAAGACCCCGCAGGCTCGTTACTTCCTGCCTCAGAGGTGAAAGTTCTAAAACGTGATGGCGATTGGCTACAAGTTGAAATAACAGGGTGGACAGAAACCGATGGTCGCCAACGCGTTCTATCTGAATTTCCCGGTAAGCGAATTTTCGTCGCTTCGATACGCGGTGATGTTCAAGAAAATGTGAAAAATTTAGAAAGCACCGTTGTCGCTGCAACAGATACGTCATGGAGCAAACTGCAAGCAACTGCATGGATGCAACAAGGCGATATGGTCAATGATATCAAACCGATATGGGCTTATGCAGATTCTTTATATAACGGTTCATGTAATCAATGCCATGGTGCGCCAGATATCGCTCACTTTGATGCTAACGGTTGGATAGGCACATTAAACGGTATGATTGGCTTTACCAGTTTAGATAAGCGAGAAGAGCGTACCTTACTGAAATACTTACAAATGAATGCATCTGATACCGCAGGATCTTCACACGGTGATAACGGAGTACAGAATGAAAAATAATCCAACTTTTCAAGCTTCTCGTCGACGTTTTTTGTTCCAGCTTGGCGGGCTCACTGTGGCAGGTATGTTAGGCCCTTCCCTATTAACACCGCGTAAGGCTAGCGCTGCGACAGTTGGCGAACAAGCTGCGGTAGTACAAGAAGGCATTCTGACTGGGTCACACTGGGGTGCAATTCGCGCCACTGTAGTTGATGGCCGTTTTATCGAAGCAAAACCTTTTGAACACGATAAATTCCCATCAAAAATGATTGCAGGATTGCCTGACCATGTACATGGCACCGCTCGTATCCGTTATCCAATGGTTCGTGTTGATTGGCTACGTAAACGTCATTTAAGTGATACTTCTCAACGGGGTGATAACCGTTTCGTACGTGTTTCTTGGGATGAAGCCCTTGATTTGTTCTATCAAGAACTAGAACGTATTCAAACAACTTATGGGCCAAGTGGGCTGCTCACTGCAAATGGTTGGCAATCAACCGGGATGCTCCACAATGCTTCAGGTATGTTAGCCCGCGCCATTGCCCTGCATGGCAATAGTGTTAGTACTGGCGGAGACTACTCAACGGGGGCTGCACAAGTCATTTTACCTCGAGTCGTTGGGTCGATGGAGGTTTATGAACAACAAACCTCTTGGCCGCTAGTCCTCAAAAATAGTAAAACCATCGTATTATGGGGCTCTGACCTGATTAAAAACCAACAAGCTAACTGGTGGTGTCCTGATCATGACGTTTATGAATATTATGAACAACTCAAAGAGAAAGCGGCTAATGGCGAGATAAAAGTCATCAGTATTGACCCTATAATCACCTCAACTCATGATTACCTTGGACGTGCAAATGTTCAACATATCGCTATTAACCCCCAAGCGGATGTACCACTGCAATTAGCCATCGCCCACACGCTTTACAGTGAAGGTTTGCATGATAAAACCTTCTTAAAAGAATACTGTGTCGGTTTCGAGCAATTTGTTCCCTACTTAATGGGAAAAACGGATGGACAACCCAAAGATGCACAATGGGCAGCTGAAATTTGCGGTATTGATGCCGACACAATCCGAGCTTTAGCTCGACAAATGGCAGCAGATAGAACCCAAATCATTGCAGGTTGGTGCGTTCAACGTATGCAACATGGTGAACAATGGTCGTGGATGATTGTTGTTTTAGCTGCGATGTTAGGTCAAATTGGCTTACCGGGTGGAGGATTTGGCTTCGGCTGGCATTATAATGGCGCGGGTACACCAAGCCGTCAGGGGATTATTTTAAGTGGTTTTTCCGGCTCAACTAAAGTGCCACCCATTCATGATAACAATGACTACAAAGGCTACAGCAGCACCATTCCTATTGCTCGTTTTATCGATGCGATTTTAGAGCCAGGAAAAACAATCAATTGGAACGGTAAAGCAGTTAAATTGCCACCACTAAAAATGTGCGTATTTGCTGGAACCAACCCATTCCACCGCCACCAACAAATTAACCGTATTATTGAAGGTTGGCGCAAGCTTGAAACGGTTGTTTCTATTGATAATCAATGGACATCCACCTGTCGCTTTGCCGATATCGTATTACCGGCAACCACACAATTTGAACGTAATGACCTTGACCAATACGGTAACCACTCAAATCGTGGCATTATTGCGATGAAACAGCTCGTTGAACCGCAGTTTGAATCACGTAATGACTTCGACATTTTACGCGATCTATGTCGTCGTTTTGGCCGTGAAGAAGCCTTTACTGAAGGTTTAGACGAAATGGGCTGGCTAAAACGCATTTGGCAAGAAGGCAGCCAGCAAGGAAAAGGCCGTGGTATTCATTTACCATCCTTCGATACGTTCTGGGAAAAAGAAGGCTATGTGGAATTTGAACATCCACAAATGTTTGTTCGTCATCAAGCGTTTAGGGAAGATCCCGACTTAGAACCTTTAGGGACACCGAGTGGTTTAATTGAGATTTATTCGAAAACCATTGCCGACATGCAATATGATGATTGCCAAGGTCACCCAATGTGGTTCGAAAAAGCGGAACGCTCCCACGGTGGCCCTGGTTCAAAAAAATGGCCATTACATTTGCAATCTGCTCACCCCGATTTTCGCTTACATTCACAATTGTGCGAATCTCCTGTATTACGCCAATATTATTCCGTTAGTGGCAAAGAGCCTATCTTTATTAGCCCTAAAGATGCAAAAGCCAGAGGTATACAAAATGGTGATATCGTTCGTGTTTTCAACGACCGAGGGCAAGTGTTAGCCGGAGCCGTGGTTTCGGACCTATATACAGAAGGCGTTGCTCGTATCCATGAAGGAGCTTGGTATGACCCGACTAAGGGTGGAGAAATTAATGCTCTGTGTAAATACGGAAACCCAAACGTATTGACATTGGATATAGGAACCTCTCAACTCGCTCAAGCCACCAGCGCACATACGACGATCGTGGAGATAGAAAAATACACAGGGCAAGTGGATAACGTCAGTGCATTCGATGGGCCAATTGAAATGGTGGCTCAATGTGAATATGTTCCTGCATCACAGGTGAATAGATGACCAAAGAAATTACTTTATCGTCAGAACAAATAGCCTGTGTTTATGCATGGTTAGCACAATTATTCTCACGTGAATTAGATAGTGCAACGATAACGCAACTTCAATCTAGCGAAATGATGGATTGGTTTACAACTATCGAACAGGAACCCGTTTTAATTTCGCCAATTCAAGAGGTTAAAACAAAAATCCAAGCGCTAATGATGCGAAATGATGCTCAGCTCGAATTAGCCGCAGATTTTTGCAGTTTATTCTTAATGTCAGATAAGCAATCCGCCTTACCTTACGCCTCAGTTTATCCAAACAGTGAGCATGGTAATGAACAGATTAAGTACCTATTAGCCGAGGCAGGAATGGAAACCAGTAAGGCATTTAACGAGCCTTCTGACCATGTTTCAATTTTTTTGGAGCTATTAAGCCACTTACATTTTTCATTAAATGAAGCCCATTTGGCGCAAGAAAAAGTGGAACAATTACGCCTAAAAACGTTGTCACTTTTACTGCAATGGCTACCGATATTTAGCCAAAATTGCCAACGATATGATGAATTTGGTTTTTATGCTGCTTTGAGTCAGCTGTTGTTAGCGCTAGTTCAATGGGATAAGCAAACCTAATAAATGCCATTTAAATAATTTATATATTATTCAACTATTATTAAAAACAAAGGGATATTAATAAATAATATCCCTTTTAAATCTTAGTCATAACACCTGAGTTACTGTAAAGAAATAAGTTTTTCACGGCTCAGCCCAGTGCTTTTCATTATTATCTCAATATTAACTCCTTGCTCCAAAAGATTCCGTGCAGTTGTTATATTTGCCTCTTCTTGGCCTTTTTGAAATCCTTCTTGCAGTCCTTCTTGTCGTCCTTTATCTTGCAATCGTTGCGCAATATTCATGATTGTCTCCTTATGCTTTTCTGTCTGTTCCCCTAAAACTTGAATAACTTGTTCAAAATTATGCGAGTCTAAAGCAATAAACAGATAATTGAGGATAGTTATGATGTCATTATCACTATTATAATGTTTATTGAGTGCCTTCGCCAAGAGAGGGAGTACCTGTTGGAATTCATCCCGAAGATATTTATGTTTCATCGCTAATTCCATTACCGCAATTTTTCGATGATTAACGAGTTCATTATCGTCAATAACGGTAATATCTACGAGTGGAAATGGTTGTGTGTATAACTCATGTGCAATCCCTGGTAATGGAAAACAATCCGTCCAAAGTTGTGTATATGGATAAGGCGAACGCGCCCCATGGTAAAATAATATCGGTACAACAATGGGTAATGTTGTTTTTCCTTGCTGAATATGCTGATTCATCGCTAAAAACGCATAATGCATTAAACGCCACGCCATGAGTTTATCGGGAGTTGATTGATGTTCAACTAAAAGATAAATATACCCTTCCCCTTGAGAGGTTTGTACTGAATACAATACATCCGATAACCGCGAGCGAAGTTGTTTATCAATAAACGAGGAATTTGTCAGCGATAACGTATTGAAATCACATAATGATTTTATATATTCCGGTAAATGAATTTCAAAGAAGTCTCGCGCATTTTCAATGTTTGCCATAAATCCTTTAAAAGCCGCATCATGTATCGTTGATGTCGTTTTTTTCTTCATTCAATAATCCTTATTGAAAAGAGCAACGACCACACAATAAAGCAAAATACCTAGATTGTCTGTTCAGTATAACGACATGATAAAATTCGAAATTTTGGAGTGAAATAATATTTATAATGTCAATATTATATTAATAAAAATAACGTTTGAGTAATACCACAAAGTATATCGATGGCTTTATTAAAAAGCACTAAAATAGTTTTTAACACTAGCACATTAAAATCACCACAACCTATTTTGAACAGCGATATACTACTCTACAAGCTTAACCATTTTTCCATTCTCTCCTCTTTGCAATTATTCCACGGTGCTAAATGACAATAGAATATAAACACAAACACACGTCTCAACTTTCAACAGAAAATAGAGAGGCATTGTATTCCGTGCTATATCAAAGCTTTGAGCAAGATTTTACCCATGATGATTTCGAACATGCTTTAGGGGGAATGCATGTTTTAGCCTATGACCATCAACAGATTGTTGGTCATGTTGCTATTATTCAACGCCATATGGCAATCGGTAACACGCCAATAACGGTTGGCTATGTTGAAGCGATGGCTGTACTAGAAAACTACCGTCGCCAAGGGATCGGTAAACAACTCATGCAGGCTACCAACCAAATTATTGCCAGTTGCTATCAGTTAGGCCTCCTTTCTGCATCAGATGAAGGCTTTCATGTATATCAATCTGTCGGTTGGCAGGTTTGGAATGGACCGTTGTATGAGCTCAACCAAGGCCATTATATCCACTCTGTGGATGAAGAAGGTGGTGTTATGGGGTGGTCAAAAAACAATTTAATTGATTTTTCACAGCCCCTATATTGTGACTTTCGCAGTGGAGACCAATGGTAGCCTATATGTGATAAAAGCCAGATAGGCTAAAAAACAACATTAGTTTTATTAAGCGGGTGTCAGGCCGGGTTGTACCACGCTATAAATTTGTTTTTTCAATTCTTCTTGCTTAGCCAATTGGTAAACATGTGAAGCAACATCTGCGCGCATCACTAAACCATGAACTTCAACCTCTTGTTGAAGAGCTGCTTTTCCCGTTGGCTCACCATATAATAACCCACCAGGGCGAACAATTACATAATCTAACGAACTAGTTTGTAGCCATGACTCCGCAAGGGATTTTTCTCTCACTGCCTGGCCAAACGCAGCACGTGACCGAGCAGACAAATAAGGCCATGAGTCTCCACAACCTAGTGACGTGACTAGCACCATACGAGATATACCTGCTTGCTCGGCACAATCAATCACCGTGCGGTGAGCTAAATAATCTTGCGTACCTCCCATGGTTGAAATAACCGTAGCAGTTGTTCCTGCGGCATGACAAGCTGCCTTAACCACCTCACTATCACAAGCATCGCCAATTAACACTTGTCCCCCTAAAGCCTCTAAACCTGATGCGGATTGCCTATTACGTACAACCGCGATGACTGGGCGTTTCTCTGCTATTGCCAACTGAGCAACCTGATGACCAACACCTTTTCCACCCGCGCCAAAAATTAACCATGGAGCCATTTTTTTCTCCCTTTGTTTTGAGTGATACATCAATCTATTTGTGATTTAAAGATCTAAAATTACCACAATATAGATGATAATGCGCATTATTTGCATTTATTATTTGAATCTATTTAAGCCGCGAATAGCTATCATCAACGATGGAAAAGTAAACAACACTAACTTTAATGTTTTTTATGTAATTCATTTAATCAAACTCATTAAAATGTGACTAGTTTAACTTTTTCGTAAAAAAACACTTATCATAAAAAATGATAAACCAACAAATTAATTACAAAAATAAATCGTAATATCAACAACTAACAACAAACAAAATACCAGTATCCCATTGATACCCATAATTATTTTAATGTTAATGCGAAGAATTATCATTTGCATTTATATTATTATTTGATTTAATACCTACCGTCATATATATGCGAAATAATAATTTCTTAATCAATAGTATCGTTAATATCTTTAATAAAAATGGAGTATTTCGATGAAAAAGTTAACTATTATCGCCCTAGCATTCGCCACGAGTGGGGTCACTTTTGCCGCTTCTGCTGAGATCGGCTTTGACCAAAGCCAGCCTTTCAACCCAAATGAACCTTCCGTGCGCGTTGGTAAAACAGAAGGGACAAATGGTGGCCATGGTGGCGCTATCGGAGATCCCGGTATTGGTGTGCAAACTGTATATGGTGGAAAAATAATTTCATTCTCAGGCCTAACAAAAATGGCACCAAAAAAACAGGGAAATGAAGCGCATGTGATTTCCATGCCGAATGGCCCTGGTTCACATGACAAAATGGGCGTATTTAACTTTGCCAAAGTCGCGGATGCTGAGGTGTATTTCGGTGAATGGTCATCGACAGGGCAAGTTAATGACGCCACACACACGGCTTACTACTCAGGTAAAGACATCACCACCAATATGCCAACAGCGGGCACTGCGGAATACTCTGTTAAAGGAATAAGCCAATATAACGGAGGTGCAATGGCCGCAGGTACCCTGACAGCTAACTTTGGTACTAAATCTTTAGCAGGGAATATTGGTGCGACGAACATTGATGCCACCATTAAAAATAATGCTACCTTCGCAGGAGATGCGACACTTAATGGCGCATTAGGTGAAACCCGCGGGCACTTTTTTGGCGACCAAGCTAAACATATTGCTGGGGTAACTGAATTCAGCGACCACAGTAAAGATATGGCCTTTGGGGGAAGCCGTGGGAATATTTCCCAGTAATCCGTAAATCAATCTCGGTGACCACAACAAAGCATCACACATTGCTGGTCACCGCCCTTTATTACCGAAGCTAACCCTATGCAATATCTTTTATTAACCCTTGCCATCATGGTTACAATGGTCGCGCCCTCTGCATTTTCAACCAGTCTGGATACAGACCGTGAACAGTTGTTATGGCAAAAAGATAAACAAAATTATCGTGATAAAAGTGCAGTTGTCCCCCATAAAGACCAATTGCTACTCCCAGATGACCTATCAATCAAACTAAATGGGGAAAACTATACCCTAAAAAATAACGCTCAAGATTTAGGCCAGGCGATTTATTTGGCAATCAACCATCGGCAATTTCAAGACGTACAACGCTTATTGCCTCGCTACCAGCAGCTAACTGATGCGGACCCATTACTTATTTTATTTGCAAAAGCAGAAATCGCTAAAACGCAAAACCATTACCCTGAAGCAATTGCCCACTACCAACAAATACTGGCACTGTCACCAAAGTTTCTTCGCATTAAGTTGGAACTTGCCCGAGCTTATTTTGACGATAATCAAAATAAGGAGTCTTTGGCTTTATTCCAAAACTTAATCAACGATGAAACACTTGCATTACCTGCCAGTGTAAAGCAGACCATCCAACAATTTATTAGCGCTATCGAAAACCGCACAGCTTGGAGCGGGAGTCTCTCTTTCGGATATAAAAATAACAGTAATATTAACCAAGTCCCTGATAAAAATAAAATTTGGGAAGTACCAGGTGGCACATTAAAAATGGACAACCCCATCGCGTCGTCAGGGCTCACCTATGACGCGAGCCTGAGTAAAATAATTCCTATCTCTGGCCATCATTCGCTGCAAATCAAGGGGACATCATATGGCGACCGCTATCCTCACTATGCCGAATTTAGTGAGAATACCACCTCTTTAGCTGCTTTATACCGTTTTAATGATGCGAATACCACTGTCGCCGTTGGCCCATTAGTTGAATTAAAAACAGTCAATGAAAAGCGTCGTTATTTAGGGATAGGTGGCAAAATTGAAGCTGATTATCAATTCAGCCCAAACATGATCCTCAGTATGTCCGCGGATCACCAACAGCTTCATTACCAAAAACCGTATGACAGTGCCGATGGTAATCGAAGTAGCCTACACCTAACGGGTGTCTATGGAATCACCCCAGATACCTCCCTATTTTTGGGAGCTGACGCGACGCGTCTCACCACAGAAGTTCGTAGTGATGATTATGACCAGTTGGGTGTCCGAGGCGGCTTCTATACCGTGATTACACCTGATGTGCATTTATTAGCACTAGCCACCTATCGAGAAAGCCAATTTCAAGCCTTCAATTACCTCCTGAATGTGAAACGCCATGATCGTGAAGCGATGTACTTTGCGCGGCTCAATTTTCCAAATTATTCATTTTTCACATTTACGCCTTATACCAGTTATCGCTTTCGTGACAATCGCAGTTCCGCAGATGGAATTTACTCCTATCACCAGCACGAAATTTCTATTGGGTTAGAAACCCGTTTTTAAGCGTTATGGCACAGAGAAAAACACTATGTATAAATACAAATTAACACCTATTACTACTGCAATTATTACTGCCCTTTTTATTCCATCGATTGCTTTAGGGGAAAAAGAAGAACACATCGGTACCATTACTGTCCAAGATTCCGCAAAAACTATCAAAGAGCGTGATCAACAAGGCTACGATGACCAATATGATGCAAAAGGCTCTAAAATTTATTTAGGAAAAGACCTTGTTGAGCGTTATAAAGGTACCAGTACCGCGGATGTGCTCAATAGCGCAGTTGGCGTCTATAGCGGTGACGCAAGAAACAGTGGTGCGTTAGACCCAAATATTCGAGGGATCCAAGGACAAGAGCGTGTTCCTGTTACGGTTGACGGCACAGAGCAATCACTAACAGTTTACCGGGGTTACAATGGGGCAAATAACCGTAATTATGTGGACCCAAACCTCATTAGTAGTATTGAGATTGAAAAAAGTGGTTCTCTTGCTGGTGATATAAAAACCTCTGTTGGTGGTGGGATAGCCATCAGAACCCTAGGAATAGATGACGTTGTCGCTCCAGATGAAAAGTTTGGTGTCAGCTTAAAATTAGAAACCAGCAGTAATTCAACTCGTGAACGTATTCCTCACTATGGTTATGGCGAAGATTACCGAGATCACCCAGAGATTTATAAAGATAATAACTCCGTATTCTCCGATCCTGTCGTCCACATCACACCGAAATCCCGAGGAAATGCACAATTTTTCAATTTTAAAGATAATGGCGGAAGAATAGCGGTTGGGACTCGACAAGAAAAATTCGATTTAATGGCTGCCTATGCCTATCGCCGCCAAGGCAACTATTTTGCAGGGAAAAATGGCGCTCACCGTTATAAAGAATCCGTTCAACTAAATGAACAACAAACAGTACAGCAACAACTTGGCCCAGATCCTTACTTACCTTTTGCTGCGAATGTATTTCTCCCCGGAAAAGAAGTGACTAATACCTCTAATGAGCTGGAATCTTATTTAGTTAAAACCAATTTATATCTCACTGAAAACCAAACACTACACCTTGGCTTTCGCCGGAGTGAAAGTACCTATGGTGAAATTATGCCCTCACGTTTAGGATTTGCTGAGCTTGAAGGTAAACAAGTGCTACCACAATGGCCGTTGGCTCACTTTACAGTCAATGCCTATAATGCCGAATACAAATGGAAACCCGAAGATAACCAATGGATTGACCTAAATGCGAATATCTGGATGACGCATTCCGTAGGAGATACCAATACCTCTGGCGGCTACCCTCGAGAGCCCAAAGAGCGTGACTGGGCCTTTGAGTATGGCTATGGCGATGGCAAAGATCCTAACATTGATGGCACGTTAATTAATACCGCAGCAACTAATTCTGAAAATGATCGCATTGGATTTAATTTACGCAATACCATGGCGCTCACCCCCGTTCTTGATTTAACCATTCGCGGTTCAATGCTCAAAGAAAAATTAGACTCAAATGACGTTCCACCATCGCAAACTGCTAGCCCGTTTATTGCCCTTCCACGTAAAGGCCATCGGCAAGAAACCAGTATTGCCTTTAACTTTAACTATCGCCCAACGAGTTGGTTGGAGTTGGATGCGGGAGCAAAATATATTGATGGCTGGACAGAAGATGATTACTTAAAAGAGCAAATGCGCAATCGAACCAAAGGTTTTCAAAACCCTGATGAACGACTTGCTAAACAGATCAATTACAACCGAATTTTAACCCAAGATGAATATAATAAGGCTATTGAAAATGGCTACCAACCCTTCAATGGTGGCTATAGGAACAAACAAATCTTACTCAAAACGATAGGGCTTGATGACACGAATTATACTGTTTTCATCACCAAGAGAAATAGCTCTCAACATCCAGAAGAAAATGGCGTTTTAGATGTCAATTTCCGCACGGAATGGAAATCAGATAAAGACGGGCGCTATACGACAAAAACGAACCCTTTCCATAACGGAACTTTTGACTCTCAAGCACGCGCTGTCGACCCAGTAACGGGTAAAGAAGTTTACGTCTATGGGGCAAGTTATTCGCATCCTTCAGATGATATCGAGCGAAAGCTCACTGAAGAAGAAAAATGGAAATTCTCAGGCAAACAAAAAAGCCATGGCTGGGCGCCTGCTTTTGGTGCCAATATTTGGTTGTCTGATAACGACCGCGTTTATGCGCGCTACATCGAAACAGTACGCTTGCCAAGTATTTTCGAAAATAGCATTGGGTTTGCTGGGGAAAGTGAAGCTCGCAAAGAGAAAATGTTATTCAAACCCGAACGTGCGAAAACCATAGAATTTGGCTATTCCCGTAATTTACAAGGGTTACTCGGTGCTGAACGTCACGCTGATGTGAAAATAGGCTATTACCATACTGTCATCGAAAATGCATTTGACCGTGATGGACGTCTTAATTTTGTTCAAGTAAAAGAGCATAAAACCGCGGGGATTGAAGCTTTGGCCCGCTACGATAATGGTGGGGTATTTATGGATATTGGTGTTGATTACCGCCTCAAAAATGAAGTTTGTGATGACTCCGCACCCGCTAATTTGGATCCAACTAACCGCTATAATATCTCTCAATGCACCACCGCAGGTTTCCCCGGTGGCTTTTTACGCACACAATTACAGCCTAAATATGCGATTAACTCTAACCTCGGCATGCGTTTTATGGATGAAACTCTCGAGGTGGGAACACGCTTACGTTATACCAGCAGCGTGCAAAATAAAGATGAACGGAAATTAATGCAGCAATTCCCAGGGAGTTATTCAATGGCAAATAATAGCCCAATGCACTGGACCCCGACCTTTACAGCAGATGCCTATGCCAGTTACCAAATTGATAAAAACATCAATGTCGAATTCTTAGTAACCAACTTAACTGATCGTTATTATATCGACCCACTAACACGCAGTATGATGCCAGCTCCAGGCCGCACACTACGCTTAGGATTAAATGCACAATTTTAGATAAATGCTGTTGATTTACCCACTATAAATATCCGCTGCTAACCTTAAGTAGGAGCGGATATTCATCACTTCAGTATCAGAAAAATAACCGCATAATGGTTTCGTCGAATTCATCTTGGTCAACAACTGCAAAACCAAACTGCTCAAAGAATGGTTTCATCATGTCATTGCCTTCAACATAACAAATTGATACGGACTTATATTTGCCCAAATTTTTAATTTCTTCCAGAACTAGCGGAATAGCCTGAGAACCAAAGCCTTTTCGTTGATGCTTTATATCAATCATCAATTGGTCAATAAACACTTCTTCTGGCCAACCATTTTCATGGTTTGAATAATATTGAACAAAGCCAACAGGCTCATCATCAACATAAATCCCTCGATTAATATAATGATCAAAAAATTTTGAGGCTGCGATTGACTCTGAGTTAAGAGCAACAAAGTCTTCCTGCTCTTTGGTTATCTCGAGGCAGATGATATCCACCCAATTGTCTTTGGTGATATCTTTTAGGGTAATAATCATAAACACCTTGCTTTAGAATTTACCAATTACAATACCGTTGTGATAAAAAGATGGCTAAACATAAATTTAGCAATAAATACTTTTTTGTTCGCGCCATTCGTGCCTTTGTATTTTTCAAGACGCAATAAACAAATAGCAGTCGATATGTTACGGATAACATTAATATCAGCATTTAGACTAAAATAAAATTTCGACTCATTTATTGCTTTCTAATTAATGAATATTCAAAATTGGGATCCAAGTCAAATATCACAGCCAAATACAATATTATTGTAATTTATCAAATTTTTTTGAAGAAACCTTAAAAAAACAAATTGGTTTATTAAACTAATAATCAGACTCAAATCAGGTAAAAGAAAAAACAAAAGATAGAATCACAATAATAAACTCCAATAAAATCTAAATTTTCATCATTATACAAACTCAATAAAAATAAAACCTTTTCATATAAAAATACATAAAACCTGAACAACCTCACATTTATTAGGTATTTGATAACTCTTCGCATTAATGCATCTAAAAATCAAAATCACTTATGAAATAACATGTTAAAAACTTAATAAAATATTGTATCACACTGAAAAGTAACAATATTTTTAATATTAAAATGCAAGAGAAATTCAATAAGCACATTTTTATTAATTAATTTTAATTAATTGATTTTAACCATGCCTTTTAGGCATGGCTAAGAGACTTTCGGAATATTGTCAAGAAAATAGTTTCATGGATAGTATGAATACGAAAATGATGCATTTTTATTATAAATATATACGAATAACTCTTAAAAACATTTCCAATGAAAGGTAACACTATGGGTATATTAAAAGATAGTAAGTTGCTTTTGGTTAGCTTACTTATCATTCTTCTTTCGGAAGCTATAGGGCAAATTAAAATCAGTTTAGTTATGGTTTTTCCAATGCTTTATTCCATGTTGATGGGTGGTATTATCAGTTTTCCAAAATTCAAAATCCTCAGCGAAAAAAACATGGCACACGCAAGCTCTATAATGAGTGTCGCGTTAGTTATCTTAATTGCAAAATTAAGCACCTCCGTTGGTGCATCTTGGGAAAAAATTATTCAAGCCGGTGGTGCATTAATCCTGCAAGAAATCGGTCACTTTATCGGTACCATTTTACTCGGTTTACCCCTTGCCATTATGTTAGGTATGGGCCGTGAAGCCGTTGGTGCAACTTACTCTATTGGTCGTGAACCCAATATCGCCATTATCGAAGCCAAATATGGTTTAAGTTCACCAGAAGGCCGTGGCGTTATGGCAATGTATATTTGCGGAACACTATACGGAGCCGTTTGGATGGGCATCATCGCCAGTGTTATCGCAGGACTCGATATTATGAGCCCTCTCGCTTTAGCAATGGGAGCCGGGGTCGGAAGTGGTTCGATGCTAGCTGCGTCAGTCGCACCATTATTGGAGCTTTATCCTGAACATGCTGCGGATATTCAAGCATTCTCATCCTCCGCAAACTTGATGTCTTCAGTATTAGGTCTGTACATCTATATTTTCTTCTCCTTACCGTTTGCCTCTTTCTTATACAACAAACTCAAAAGAAAACGTGCAACAGCATCAGCAGATACAGAATAAGGATATAAGATCATGAAAAAGATGGCAGAAATTGCAATAATCATCGTGTTAGTCATCATCTTCACTTCACTGGGTGATGCTCTCGGAGGCTCAATTTATGGCCGCGGCAGCTTTGGCGCAGTCTTTAGCGACTCACTTATCGCCATGGCATTATTAGGGGGTATGTCATTTGTGGCATACTTAATTGCACAGATCCCACCATTAGGTAAGTTACCTGTGATTTTCTGGGTATCTTTAATTGCTGCAGGTCTGTGTTCACCATTATTCCCTTACGATAAAGAAATGATCGCAATGACAGGTAAAATTTCACTCGCTGTCATCAGTACGACAGTTCTGGCATTTGCCGGTCTTTCACTCGGTAAAGATATTGATAAATTTAAAGCCATTTCATGGCGGATCATCCCAGTTTCACTGGCGGTCTTTACGGGAACTTTCTTATTCGCTGCACTTATTGGTCAAGTGACACTTTCATGGAGCGGCGTTATCTAACCAGAGGAAATATTTACCATGACAATGACCAAAGACCAATTGAAAGCCATCGTCTGCGAAACAATTGCATCCCATAAAGGGGATATCAAAAAATTAGCAGAAGATATTTGGGCAGAGCCAGAGCTAGGCTACAAAGAAACGAAAACAGCAAAAAAAGTGGAAGCCGCATTTTCTGCATTAGGCGTTAATTACCGAAACCAACTCGCATTAACAGGGGTTAAGGCTCGTCTAAAAGGTGGAAAAGGTAGCAAATATAGCATTGCTGTGATTGGTGAGCTCGACGCGATTATTTGTGCTGAACACCCAGAGGCCGATGATTTAACGAGTGCAGCCCATTGCTGTGGGCACAATGCGCAAATAGCCAATATGATGGCTGTGACTATTGGTCTGGTTAAGTCAGGTGCTATGCAATACCTCGCGGGAGACGTCGTTCCTTTCGCCGTTCCCGCTGAGGAATATGTTGAACTGGCTTATCGTAATAAACTGATTGAACAAGGAAAAATTAGTTATATCGGCGGTAAGCCAGAGCTGATATCCCTTGGCGAATTTGATGATGTCGATATGGCAATGCAAATTCATTTAACCAGCGTCAAACCTGAGCGTGATACTGGTTTTATTGAAATGTCGACCACCACCAATGGGTTTATTGGCAAGTTGATTAATTACAAAGGGACTGCATCCCATGCAGCGGCAGCACCTCACTTGGGTGTCAATGCCCTCAATGCCGCAATGATGGGGATCATGGGAGTAAATGCTATTCGCGAAACTTTCCAAGAAAAAGATTACATTCGTTTCCATCCGATCATCACGCAAGGCGGTGATTTGGTCAATGTCACCCCAAGTGATGTCCGTATGGAAAGTTATGTTCGAGCGTCAAATGTCCCAGCAATGATTGATGCGAATGAACGTATTACTCGCGCACTTGTTGCTGGCGCAATGTCTGTTGGTGCAGAGGTAGAAGTTAAAGATTTACCGGGTTACCTTCCATTATATAACAACGATACATTGAACAGTTTATTGCAACAAAATGCCCACAGCTTGATTGGCGAAGAAAATGTTTGGATTGCTGGGCACATGACTGGAAGCACGGATACAGGGGACTTATCACATATTATGCCAGTGAGTCACCCATGGATTGGTGCAATTCGTGGTGGGTTGCATGGTAAAGATTACGTTGTTTTTGATGATGATATGGCCTATATCCGCCCTGCTCAAATGATGGCAATGGCAATTATTGACCTGTTATTTGATGATGCGTCCCAAGCTAATGAGATGTTAGCTGATTACACCCCATTAATGAGCAAAGAGGAATACCTCTCATTTATTGGCTCTTTTAAGAACTAATTATTAAAACATTCCCCTTATTGCTATGTTCATTATAATAAGGGGAATATGATTTTTAGCTTTTATCCCACTTTTAAAATTTTTTCTTCGCATTAATTTAATTTCTTTTTACATTCGCCATCTCATTTAAAACAATTCCTAAAATCATGCCTCTCCCCCCTACTTTAAATAAAAAATTTAACTTAAATCCCACTCATGCTCACTTTAAAATACAAGTATTCCCAACATTAAAAACACAACCATAACCTATTGATATAGATAGACTTAATAAGCTAAACACTCTTTATATTATTGTTTTAATAAATTACCATCCTTATTATTCATGAGCCATGCAATACTGATATGATATAAATACGATCTCCGTCACGCTCACTTTTTTAATATCCACGTTAAAATTCACTCTATAAATTGATAGATAAAGAATAACGAGTAGAAGTAGAAATCATCCTATTTCTGAATCTAATTTTTAAAATACACATAAATTAAATGAGCGCGCTGTTCATTATTCCATGCTCACACCAGGGGCCCTTTAACAGCATTAAAAATGCTTTCTGTATACGGGATAAAACGTAATGACCAACAAATACAATATCAGTGAAAAGCTCTTTGCTTTAGAAACGTTTAGCAAAAAAACACGTCAGGATTTACATAAAATCCCTGAATTGTCTGGGCAAGAATTCAAAACCTCACAATATTGCCGTGAATTGATGGAAAGCTTTGGCTATAACATTCGTTTATTTGAAGGCTACACAGGCTTTACCGCTGATTTGATTGTCGACCCAACCAAGCGCTTAATTGCCTATCGTACCGACATCGATGGCCTTGAAATGCCTGATTTAACGTGCAATGAACACAGTTCTGTCCATGAGGGTTGCGCTCATAACTGTGGCCATGATACCCACATGACCATCGCCTTAACAGCAGCTAAATACCTCAGTGAGAACCGTTCTGAACTCACCCATAACGTCCGTTTTATCTTCCAGATGGCTGAAGAAGATATGCGCGTACCAGGTGCTAACAAAATGGTCGAAATGGGCTGTATGGAAGGCGTTGACGAGGTTTACGGTCTACACAATGATGCGGCCTTTGAAACGGGTTATATTAAATTCAATTCAGGGGTTATGTCCTCTTATGGCTCAGCGTGGACACTAGATGTCCACGGTGTTTCTGCTCACGGCTCAACCCCTCATAAAGGGCTAGATGCTATCCGCGAAGCAACGCGTATCATCGATTATATGGATTACATTGTTGCCAAAAAAACCGATCCTTTCAGCCCTGCCGTATTTGGTTGTGGCATGATTAACGGGGGAACCATCCCAAATGCGCTGGCAGATCATGTTCAGGCACGCGGAACCATCCGTTCAATGGATGAAGAAACGGACAAAATATTAAAAGCCAGCTTCAATGAAATTGTGGCTCGTAGTGAAGCCGGCGGGTTTAAAACAACACTGGAAGCCAGCGGGTATCCTGCTGTTGTCAACCACCCACAAGCAGCCAAAGTCATTTATGATGCCGCAGCCGCCTTTTTACCAATTGAGCATATTGATTCAAATGGTAAGCCAATGACTGGAAGTGAAGATTTCAGTTATATGATCAATGCCACTGAAGGTAAACTCGGTGCCATGTACTTTTTAGGAAGTGGTAATCAAGCAAAAGGGATTAATAATTACTTACATGCAAACCCTTATTTTGTTGATGACGACTGTTTGCTGATTGGCGCTCAAATTTTTATTAATATTGCCACTCGTTAGAATAAATATAATACACACAGTAATACTAAAGCCGAGTAAATCTCCTATTACTCGGCTTTTTTCTTAATCATCCGCAGATAAGTCATAGCTCAGGCAATTCTCTATATAACCTATCTTTCTCACTTTGTTCTGTAGGTACCCATTGGTTCGGTTGATGAATATAATTCAAATCAAGGTGAGGTGCGTAATGAGAGATAAAATCATACATATAATCTTTTAGGTGCATGTGCCGATTAATGCAAACATGTGTATAACTTGGCTTGACTAAGTGGCTAATATCAATACAGCGTAATGCCTCACTATCTTCCTCTGGGTCAAAAGCTACGGTTGAAATAATACCGACCCCAGCACCGCGTTTTACATAGTATTTAATAATTTCAGTATCTACGGCAGTTAAAACAACATTTGGCGTTAATTTATGTTGATAAAAGACTTGGTCGAGCTTCGAATGCCCTGTAAAACCAAATACATAGGTAATTAGTGGGTAGCCCGCAAGGTCTTCAATCCTAAGCTGTTCACATTGAGCCAATGGGTGGTCATGTGGAACAATAATACTGCGAGACCATTGATAACAAGGCATTACCAATAAATCATCATAAAGATGCATCGACTCGGTCGCAATGGCAAAGTCCACATCGCCATTATTCACCATCTCTGCAATTTGAGCTGGCGCACCTTGGTGAAAATGCAAAGAGATATTAGGGTAACGTGCGTTAAAACGCTCAATCACTTGCGGTAATTTATAACGGATCTGGGTATGGGTTGTTGCAATATGCAAGTTCTGTTTTATCGTCGTATCTTCATGAGAAACAATACTTTTTATTTTATCGAACTGTGCAAGAATATCACACGCGACATGATGAACTTTTTCGCCAATCGGGCTCAGAGACAATAAGTTATTATTTTTCCGATTGAATAATGAAACGTTCAGCTCATCTTCCAATATTTTAAGTTGCTTACTCACCGTTGGCTGAGAGGTATACAGTTTTTCAGCCGCATTAGTGATATTGAAATCACTTTTGACCACTTCAACAAAGCTTTTAAGCTGACTAATGTTCATTGCTGGGGTATCCAATGTAAAATGGACTAAAAATAAGATTTAAAAACTATAGCTGTAGTACAGTATTTTTGTTCGCTTATTATACCATAAGCAACCGTCCAGCTAGAAGCATCCTTTTAGCATTGCTGAGCTCGCATTTACATTTTTCACAAGATCCCCAAATAATACCGTTTTTATTTTCCCCATAGAAACAGAATACCGCTATCACCATAGCAGTATATGTAAACTGAACATACTTTTTATAAAACAGACAGATATTAAAAATAAGTATAGAGAAAATTAGTCATTGGTATAGCCATCTTCTTTGATGCCTTCATCAAATATAAAAATGATTATGTCTACATATAATTATTTTTAATAGCTTCTCTTTTAAGAAGCTATTAATTTTAATATTCTGCTTATAATGGGTAGCTCATATCAGCCTCACGCCCCAAAAAGTAATTTAAATCACACTCCAGTATATTTGCAAATATACATAAACGATAAATAGTGAAATTCTGTGTTCCTCTTTCATAGCGTGAAATTTGTTGTTGGCTCAAGCCTGATTTTTTCCCTAGTGTACTCGCAGACCAACCGAAAAGAAGACGGCGTTTACGAACCTGCTGCCCAATAAAACTATTAGAAATTTCAGTGTTATATACGTTCATACGTACTGTCCTAATTATAATGACACTATTATTTTTAGTGTTGTAGCCTTAAAATTTAACGCCCTGACATGCTATAAAAAAGCGTATTCGAGATTTACAACCTCAAATAAACTTATATTTCTCAAATAAAAACAAATCATAAACTCATATAATAAAAGTTATTAAACCATTACTATCAATTTAATTAATAAACTATTATGTTTTATATTAAAATTAACGATAATTAACACTAAACTCTGCATTTACATTCACTTTACCGTTAGTGATATCACTCGTCTTAATTAATGCACCATTATAAGTTAATAATTGTTCACTACTTGATGAATTGAAACGCCATGTCACCACTTTGCCTGAAGGGTTCTGAATTTCACCATTTGTGGACTTAATACGCAGTGCTATTCCTTTCGCTGAATCTTGGCTCGTGGAATCTAATGCAAAATAATCCGCATTAAAACTATCTGGAGTACCACTCATCGAAACATCAGCAACGGCGGCTGACTCACAATTTTGTAGTTTAATCGTAAATGGTTTCTCAGCTACAACACTTCCAGAAGGATAACTCACCGGCACATTGACCTTTTTAAAATCAACAGTCTGATCTTTTGATCCGGTATCAACCTCGCATCCCATTAATTTTATTTTGCCTTTAATCTGAACAGAAGCATCCAAAGCCAGTGCTCCTGATGAAACGAAGCTTATACCTGCGACTAAAACAGTTCTCCTAAATAAACGGCTTATGTTCATCCTCTCTCTCCCATATTAAATAACTATTATTTATTGATACCCAATACTGATATCAATACTCGCTTGTGCGAGACCACCGTCAACATTCCCTGTTTTATACAAAGTGGCTTCATAATCTAATGGCTGTGCCGTCGATGACCACTCAACAACTGTGCCATCGGGTTTTTGCTTTTTATTTTTATCCCCTTTTACGTTCACACCATAAACCAACCCTTGCGCACTGCCGGTGCCACTATTAATTGCAAAGTATTCAGGAAAGCCGGTATCAGCCTTACCAGACATACTCACGGAAACTTTATTAATTGTTCCCGCACAATTAGATAGTTTTAATGAAAATGGTTGAGTGACCAAGCCAGAAAGACCTGTTCCACTTTTTGTCGTTGTTACTGTTTTAAAATCGATTTCTTGATTCTTACCACTATTTCCAAATTCAACATCACATCCCGTAACGATTGCATTTCCAGTAAAATTTAACGATAAATCACTAGCCGATGAAAATAGAGGGCATAGCGAAAAAACCATGCCAAAAATATAGCAATACCTGTACGAATATAATTTCATAATCAGTCCAAATAATAATCGCAGATCAAAACTAACGAATAATGATGCTAGTTCTTGAATTAATCATTGCCTTATAACATGCATATAAATTATTGAATCACTTCTACAACAAAAATAGATAAACTAAACTTTCTTTGTCGTTTTAAGAAAATAAAACGACAATGTTATCAGTTATTTTAAATATCTATAAAACCATTCAATATATTAGTATTTTATTTATATGCTACGCTAACTTCGGCAACTGAACGAACATCTCCCCCGGTTATCGCATCTAACGTTTTAACTAATTCAGCACGATAAGGTAAAGTCACGCTAGCCCCTGAAAGGCTTCCCCAAACAACCGTGTCACCGACTGGCTTCTGGACTTTTTCTCCACCGGTTGTCTTTGCAATAATTTTAACGCCTACGCCTTTAGACATGTTTGCACCTTTATCAATCGCAAACAGCTCTCCACCAGCCATATCAGTATCAGCAGTACCTTTCATTGAAACATCAATACCTTTTAAATCTGCACAATTCTGAAATTGCAGATTAAAATCCTTTTTAGCTATTGAGCTTCCTTTAACCGCATTTTTAACTACAGTAACATCCGAAAAATCAACTAATTGGTCTTTGCCTGTGCCTGTTGAAATATCACAACCCGCCAACTTTATTGTTGCTTTCAATGTTAATGTTGCATCAGCCGCTTGTGCGCCTGAAATTAAAGCAATACCCGTCATAGCGCCCATTAGCACTAATAGAAAATTTTTCTTCATTTATATAGCCCTTAATTCAATATTATTAGTAATAATATTTTTAATATGGATACTCTATTAATTATATTTTACAGTGACA
This sequence comes from Providencia sp. PROV205, assembly GCF_028479505.1. Classification (NCBI taxonomy): domain Bacteria; kingdom Pseudomonadati; phylum Pseudomonadota; class Gammaproteobacteria; order Enterobacterales; family Morganellaceae; genus Providencia; species Providencia sp. PROV205. The sequence continues at coordinate 73,737 of NZ_JAMPNU010000024.1, forward strand.
TTTACAAGCCCAGTAATTGCCCCCGCAGTTACTACACCTGTTTTATATAATGTCGCTTTAAAAGGAATATTATTCGCTGTTGCTGTTCTTGCCCATAAAACCTCTTTCCCTGGTGACTGGACCGTTTTTGCCGTATCTGTTCCTTTAATACCAACCGCTAAACCACCAGCTTTACCAGCCCCCTCATCAATAGAATAGTAATCAGCAAAGCCCGTCACAGCTTTGGTTGTATCCATGACTAAACTAATATTTTTGAGGTTCGCACAACTAGTGAAATCTAAAGAAAAATCCACATCTTTTAAGGCTGAACTCCCTGTTCCCCCAGCTGTGGCTTTAGCTAAATCCACAGTACCAAAAGCGATCGCTTTTGTTTTACTACTCGCTGAAATATCGCATCCTGTTACAACAACATTTCCACTAAAATTCAACGTAATATCTGCTGCTTGTGCTGCACCACTGACTGCAATCAATAATGATAAAGCACCTACTTTTTTCATTGTTGACCACGGGAAATTACGACTACGCTCCATTGCCTTACTCATGGTAGTTATCTCCATTAATTTATATTATCTAAAGTCTAAACGCACAGTTACAATTGATGAATACTTACCAACCGTAGGGGCTAGACCAGTACTACTGAAAGGGTAGGTTTTGATTGTTACCGAACCATTTTGATTAGCATCTAATTGCAAAGGGAGTTTCCCTGTAGTCGGTGTTAAGCGACCATTAGGCCCTTCTATTGCAATAGCAATATCTTTATTATCCGTACTAAAGCCATCAGTAGTGCTATTTGGGTCAGCAGTGCCAATAAAGCGTACATCTAAGTCTGCATAAGCGTCCATATTCACACACTTTATGCTTAATGTTTTAGATTGCGGTACTACACCAGCGGGCATTACTCCTTTACCTGCTGCGACGAAATTTCGCTGAGGAATATCATTGAAAGGAATCGATATACTCTGGCCTGCATTAATCTCACATGCTTGTGGAGCAGTGACGTTCACATATAAGCTAACGCTGGCAATATTCGAGCCTGGCCAGCTATGATATAAAGATGCGAAAAAAATATAAAGATTCGGATAATTGATTACAGTATTACCAACAAATGGCTTCTTTACGTAAATATCCAATTCCCCTTTGGAGCCAGTGGTTATATTTTCTATAAGCTTCCCATTCGGAGGGCAAACCTCCTTGGTATTATTAGAGATGGGACCAAAAGGTATCTCCAGTATTCTCGAATCATTAATCGTTTGGTCCCAAAGACTTGCTTTCACACGAACATCCAGATACTCGCTAAGACTATACCACCCCGTAGCATGTCCCGGCGGCATCCTTTTAGTCTCAAACTCAGCCCAATAATAGGTGCCAGGTATATTATCTCCAGGAGAGCACTCACACTCTATTTGATAACCAGAGTTCTCACTCCAAGACCCTAATTTTAGAACCTCTCCGCCAACCTTATTAAACGCCGCATCTATATGGGCTGTTAAATTAGCGTTATAAGTTTTTACTGGGCCGACGGGTTTGCATGGTCCTCTGGCAAGAGCCATATCAGATAAAATGAGTAAAGTGGCACCGACCGCTCCGGGAATAAATAAAGATTTTATTATGCGCATATTTATTTTTGATTTCATTATCTCATCTCCCAAATCACTGACACTCTGCTTGCATCTGAATAATGCCAGCAACAGGTTTATTAATTTGTGCCACGGGAAGTTGATAGTTAACAAGGCAAGCTTGTGCAGCCTGAAGCCCCCACTTTATTTCCAATTGACCGCTCTCTGGTAACCCACTCATAAATAATTGTCCACCTTCTCCGACTATGGAGCTATTAACTGCTTTCCCGTTGTTTTGAACTAGCAGTGCAGATGCACCAAAAGGTATCATCGTGCCATTTTTATGTTTTAGTGTGATTAAAGCTCGGTACCCTACCTGAGTAATAAACTCAACCCTAGAAATCGCTCCTTTACTTGGCACAACACTCTTAGCACTTTCTTGTAATTCCACATTGTCACCCAATGTTTGTGTATCTAACTCAACATGGTTAAATCGATAGGCTTGAGCAAAAGGCAATATGGCATACCCCCTCCAGTCCGTCTTAACACCGGTATACCCTGTAACATTGGTATTTGCAGCGCCAGAAGCTTTCACTAAAATTGCAGTTTCATTAATTGGTTGGGAAAGCGTTACACCATCTCCGTGAATTAAAACACCACCTTCAACACCATAGTTTAACTGCCTAGAATCTTTACTATAGTTATAACCAAAGTTCATATTGCCGTAGCCACCTCGGTAACTGAGGCTTGCGCTACCACCATTACCTTGCCCTTTAGAACCATAGCTCTCCTGAACGCTATAACTGAGATTATTATCATCAAGCAATGTGCCTGATATCCCCGCTCGGTGAGTTGTTGGCCCATGGCGCTGGCTAACCATATTGTAAGTCGCCCATGTGTTAGGCAATAACGCAGAGAGTGGAAATGAACCATTAAAACTGAAAATTTGGTCTGTTTCTCTTTGGTTTGGATAGGTTGCTCGACTATAAGAAACACCGTAATTTAAAGGGCCCCAGTTATTGTTATAACCTACTTGTAATCGAGTTTGCTTGCCTTGCCCTTTCCAGAAGTCTTGTCGGTTAGCAGAAAAATAGATAGACCCTAAGTCTTTACCTAGTTGCTGCGTTAATGTGCCTTCAAGACGGTAGCGTCGGTGGTAAGAATAGCGGCTATCATCTGCAAAATCCCAATCTTGATATCTACGCTCAACGGCTTCTTGGAAGGTATAAAACCCTTCCGTTGAATAACGGTAACCTAATAAACGAAAGTCCGTGCCCGTATTAGCAAAAGATTTAGAGTACAATAAGCGATAAGATTGGCCTGTAGCGCCATTACCATATCGTGTTACATCTTCGCTATGAGCTGTTGTAATATCAAAAGAATATGCACCAAAATCGCCGATATTCTGACCAACCCCTAGCACCAGAGAACGGTAACGTTCTGCTACTTGCACACCACTATAAGCGGTCAAGCTATTTAGGATCCCCCAAACCAGAGAGCCTTGTGTGATAAATGGCCGCTGGCTACTGTGACCATTTCGATATTGCCCCGCTGAAAATGCATACTTAATTTGCCCTTGGCGGCGCAAAACAGGCACACTCGCAAATGGTTGAATAAAGCTCTGGATTGTTCCATCCGACTCTTTTATTTCTACCTCAAGGTCACCACTCGCAGCGGTTGGGTACAAATCCGTGATAGCAAATGGACCAGGAGCCACATAACTCTGGTAAACGGTATATCCATTTTGCTTAATCGTCACCGTCGCATTAGTACGTGCAATCCCACGTACCACGGGGGCATAACCTTTCAGGCTATCCGCTAGCATGTCATCATCAGTACCAATTTGTGCACCACGAATTTGCACACTGTCGAAAATATCGCCCGGTGTATAGGTATCACCCATAATTATTTGCGACTTCAACTGAGCAATATACCGCTGGAGATAGGTATTAATATTTTTCCAGCTATTATTACCATTACTGCTGTTCCACGTTGAATAATTACGTAAGCGCCATGCCCCCACGTTAACCCCAGAACGTAAGCTCAAAAAATAGCTATCACTCGACTTATCACTAATATGACTGCCTGTATTCGTCGAATTACTCCCTGTAAAGCTATAGTTTGTTAGCAATGCGGGGATCCCTTCATCCCACATTGATGGGTCAATCGTTCCCTTTGCTAAATTGGTCAAAGATGCTTGAGGAAAACTCAAATACAATCTCTGCTGATTAAAATCAAAATGGGATGATGCATAAGGAATAATTTCTTCAAAAGCTGAAAATGGCTTGCACTGAACAGGGTCTTGCGCATATTGAGCTAATTTAGGAAAAGCCTCAACACGGACACCATAAGCTTGTAATTGCTCATACGAAATACAAGGTTCTAATGATACGCCATCAGATGAATGACTAGCTTTATATTCCCTAGTGCTAAATTTTACATTCTGCTTTGCCACTGCTTGTTCATTAACATAAATATCGACCAAATACTCTCCGGGTAATTGATCCACATTGCCTTTTGACAATAAAGAAAAATCGGCAACGCTATTACTACTAATATTTTCTAAAAATTGAGAGTTAAACAATTCTTTCGCTAAAACAGGATAAGCGCTAAATATTCCCAATGTAATGCAAGAGAAAGCCAAAAGCTTCTTTCTATATCGTATTTTGTTCATTCCCTCGTTCCCTCTAATATATTGCGCAAAACTTTCTTATAAAAAAATAATAAAAGGTATCACACGACTTATCTTTCTATTAAAATTAACGCCTTATTTATTGAAGTGTCGCTTTTTGCAATTCAGAAGTGCCGCCATAATCATTGATAGTTGTAAATATTATCTGAGCACCCATATTTGCTGTTGAAGGTAACTTATAAACTGTGCTGCTCATCGGTAGGACAAGGTCAACTTTATCTATTTCACTGCCATTAACTTTCACTTCACTTAATGTGACAGAAAAAGGAGTGTTATTAACTATACGCAATTTATCACCCTCTTTTTTCCATACTAGAGCCTTATAGGAATCCATTGGGTTACCTTTCAAGCCAGCAGGTCTATAGAATAATTTCATTCTAGTTTTAATTGCTAGTTGTAAAGTATTAGCACTTTCTTCAGCTGGAGCAGGTGGAATGGCTTTTACATTGACATAATAAACCGACTCACGATCTTCAGGTAAATCCCCACCTGCACGAATAATGCGAAGCATATTTTCTTTAATAGGATCTAGTTTGAAAAGTGGCGGTGTTATAATGAATGGAGTTTTATTATTCCCTGAAGCATCCTCAACCCAAGATTGAATTAAATAAGTACTCTTATCATTATTATTTTTTAAACTAAGATTAGCTTCTTTCTTTGAGCCATCAAATACAACACGGGTGGAACCAACAACAACACCACCCGCAGCATAAATAGAGAAACTAAAACACATGAGTAAAAAAATAAGTATTAACTTATTAATAAAAAGGCTATTAAGAATCATTACATCCCCTTCGAACAAAAAAGCAGGCCACCAACATAGTGGCCTGAAGGAAATCAATATTATTTATATGTCAGGTTGAAATCTGCTGTTGCATTAGCAGAACCCGCTTTCACATCTTTCTTAGTAGAAACATAAGCTGCTGAGAAATAAAGGGTATTTGAACCAACTTGTAATGCAGTATCAGCTGTTGCTGTACCTAAAGCCAGTTTCTTACCTTTACCGTCATAGATAGCAACACCTACGTTTTCTGCTGAACCTTGGCCACCATCAAGTGCTAAAAGGGTTGCATCATCACCGTTAGACTGACCGGCAAATGAAACTGCGACATTTTTGAACTGAGCTACATCACAATTTAGTAGGCTAATTTGGAATTTTTTATCCGCTGATTTAGCCCCTGCATCTGCAAATGTAGCTGTTTTAACTTGAGACATTTGAACAGTTTGATCCCAAGAATTTTGTGCCACTTCACAAGGTGCAGTTACAATATCACCAACGAATTTAACCGTACCATCTTTAGCATTCGCAACTTGACCAACACAAAGTGCAGCAAAAATAGCAGTAGCAATAATCTTTTTCATTTCTAATTCCTTTTTACTGAATCAATATATAACCCAGTGTTAAAATATTTAATTTATTAATATATTATGGTTATCACTACCACATTAATTCCCATTAATGTTTGTGGCACCTGTTTAATCCATTAACTTATTAATCCTTATGCTATTAATCTGTTAAATAGAAATAGCCAGACACACTCCATGTAGTGAAATAGAGAAAAACATAGTTTCGTAAAGTTAGTTTCCATGATTGTCATTATCTATTAAAATAATATCACTCACCTCCTAGGTTTGGTTTAAGCTAATTATTAAGAATCGAAGGCTCTATTGTATTTTCCGTAAAACAGTAGAGACATCTGAACACAGCCACAGTGCATAGGTGTATTTTGAGAGGAATAGCCATAAAATGTAATAAGACAAAAAAGCAATTTATGTAAGTTATTTATTAAATTTATGACAGATAAATATTACAAAAATATACATTGCAGCAAATTAAAACGCTCATTAAACTAATAAAAAAAACAATTAATTTTTCATTTGGCACCTGCACCTAAGTTCATCGCGCTTTAATTTACTAGCCAGAAAGGGAAAAACATGAAAACAGTACTGATAGTCGATGACCATCCAGTAGCACGGCTTGCTGTAAGAATACTATTAGAAAAAGATGACATGACCATTGTAGGGGAAACCGCTGATGGCCATGAAGCTATCCAACTTGCCAAAACACTCTCTCCCGACTTGATCATGATAGATATAGATATCCCATCACTTAATGGGATTGATGTCATGCAACGATTGCGTAAAAATAACTACACTGGAGGGCTTCTAGTGCTATCTGCAAAAGATGATGACCATTACATTCGCCGCTGTGCAAGTGTCGGTGCTAGTGGTTTTATTAGTAAACGCAATAACTTAACGGAATTACATGTCGCCATTCATGCGATTAGAAATGGATATGGCTACTTTCCACTTAATCTCAATAAAATGGATACCTCCCCGAATAACCATCTTAATGACAAACAAAAAATCGCTGAGCTCTCTACAAAAGAATTACAAGTTTTACATTTATTAGCCAAAGGAATGAAAAGCATTAACATTGCACAACAAATGCGTATCAGCGATAAAACTGTTAGCACTTATAAAAGACGACTAATGCTTAAATTAGATCTTCACAATATTGCAGAGCTATACGACTTTATTCAACGCAATAATTTGGATTAATATATCGATGCGTAACCTAATCCTAATAGTTTGCTTGCTTATTGGTCTATTTCCTTGCTCATTTTCTGCCTTCCAACCTTATGAAGTCAGACTTTATAGCCAAATTGAAATTCTTCCATCAAAATTTGAATTGAGTGATCGTGATTGGAGATGGCTAGGAGAAAAACAAGAATTAGCTATTGGTGTCTACGCTCCTAATAATCCCCCTTTTGATTTAGTATTAGAATCAGGAATTTATAAAGGAATTTCTGCAGATAGCATTATGACCATCATGCGTAACTTAGGTTTGCGCTTCAAAGTCATCTACTACCCAGATAGAGACATGGCATTACAGGGCCTACTCAATGGTGAGATAGATATGTTAGCTGATGATGGCAAAAGACAAAGAAACGAAAGCTATGGTTTTCTCAAAAGCGCTCCATATATTCCTGATTATCCCGTACTTATTTCACGAAAAGCGGCAATGTCCAATAAGCACCCAATACCTCACGGTGCTCGTATTGCTACGGTTCAAGGCTACCCAAGCAATGAATGGATCAAAAAATATTTTCCCGACGCAAAGATTGAACGTTTTCCTTTACCACAAAATGCATTATCTTCCGTCGCATTTGGTGAAAATGATTATTTCCTAGGCAGAATGATCGTGGCTAATTTTTTACTTGAACGCCACTATGCAACAACATTATCCACTGCTGAGATTTTCTCTAATGAAAATATTGGCCCAGTCTTTCTCTTTCACCCTAAAAATGCGCAATTAAAGCGTACTGTGGATATCATTTTAAGCTCAATATCATTAGCTCAGCATGATATTATTTTTCATCATTGGAGTTCAAAACCTGATTTATGGGCACTAAAACAATCTGTTGTATTCACACAAAAGGAAATAGATTGGCTAAAACAACACAATGAGTTAAAAGTCGTCATTAATTCACTAAATGCCCCTTTCACATTTTTTGACTCACAAAAACAATTTCATGGCCTTTCTGCGGATATACTTAATCTGATCCATTTCAAAACAAATATTAATTTTAAAGTCATTGAAGCAAGCTCTGAAAAAGATGAGATTACTTTATTAAAACAAAATAAAGGGGATTTCATTGCTTCAATTACAAAAAACTCAAAAAATGATAAAGAATTATTATTTACTCGCCCTTATGTTCTCCCCCCATTTGTTTTAATTGTTAGGGACACACCATTAGCCCATAAAAAAATTGCTCAGGCAGCAAAACTTGCGATCACCCCAGATAATGCAATTCACGACTGGTTAACAAAGAACTACCCTCAAGTGGAATTAATTGAAACTAAAGATACCTATTCTGCTTTGCAAATGGTTAATGAAGGAAAAGTGGATGGTACCATCGAGAATCTTATCAGCGCTCACTATATGATTGACCGATATTTTCGTAATCGATTAAAAATCAGCGAACAATTAAGCGAAGACACAGCTTATATATCGTTTGCCGTAGGACGTGACCAGCCTGAGTTATATAGTATATTAGATAAAACAATTGCCTCTATTCCACCGAGAGATATATCAGTATTAACTAATAAATGGCTAGGCTCACCAGATGTTGAAATGGATACATGGACAGTATACCGTGCCGAGTTCTACACATTAGCTTGCATTGCCGCTATTCTTATTATTACATCTTTAATATGGAATTATTATTTACATCGTGAAATTCGATTAAGAAAATATACACAAAAACGCTTACAGGAACAGGCTATATTCTTAGAAACTCTTTATAATGGTACTCCTGTTCCTATTTATGTCATTGATAAAAACGGAACGATAATAAGTAGCAATTCAGCATGGGAGAGCTTTTTCAGTCCTGATAATGAAAACATAAAACAACTTTCATTAACATCACAACAACACCCGCTATCGGCAATTTACCAAAAATTGTATTCTCTTTTTGATGATCCTAAGAGTCTAGTTTCTCCACCTAAACGTTATCAAATAAAAAACAGAATGGGTGAAAGGGTGATAGTGCATCAAGCCGTCGCATATAGAGACAACCAAGGTAATATTTCTGGTCTTATTTGTAGTTGGCAAGATATAACTGAACATGAACAACTCCTTACCGAGCTCTCTAGTGCTCGCCAACGCGCAGAGCATGCAAGCCAAACAAAAAGCAATTTCCTTGCTATCATGAGCCATGAAATTCGTACCCATATCAGCGCAATTATTGGGTTATTAGAATTAGCCGCCACGAATAAAAATCAACAAGATGATATTACGGAATCAATTCAAATACCGTATGAGTCCGCATTATCATTGATGGGGCTTATAGGCGATATTTTAGATATGGCAAAAATTGAGTCAGGCAAACTGGAACTCGTTCCTGAGTGGGTAAAAAGTAATGAATTAGCAACGCCCGTTGTCCGTTTGTTTGAAGGACTAGCTAAACAGAAAGGTATTTCTCTACATTATCATCTTAATGCTATCCATCCTGATGAAATATATATCGACGTTTTTCGACTACGTCAGGTTATTTCCAATCTACTTAATAACGCAATTAAGTTTACTACCGAAGGAACGATTGAGATTATCATTAATTACCTCCCCAAAAACCATGATCAAAATATTTTAAGGATCATTATTTCTGATACCGGAATGGGGATTGAAGAGAACCGACAAGAGTTGATTTTTTCTCCCTATACCCAAGCTGAATCAAGCAGTAAACATAAAGGAACAGGCCTTGGCTTAGCTATTTGTAAACAACTTATATCCATGATGAATGGGACTATTACCTTATACAGCCAATTAGGGCATGGTACTCAATTTTTAATCGATATCCCCGTTAAGCATCGGAAAAATACTAGAGTTTCGCTTCCGACACTTTATAAGGCCACAAAAAATAATAAACGCTTACGAATACTTGCCGTTGATGACCACCCTGCAAATCGCCTGCTATTAGTACGCCAATTAACAAGATTTGGTCATCATGTCATTGAAGCAAAGAGCGGGAAACAAGCCCTAGAATTATGGAAAAAAAATGCAATCGACATAGTAATTACCGATTGCAATATGCCTGACATTGATGGGTTAGAATTGGCTCGGCAACTACGAGAAATATCTTCCCAAACTCTAATTATTATTGGGTTAACCGCAGATGCAAGGCAAGAAGAACGCCAACGCTGTATAGAGGCTGGCATGGATGACTGCCTATTTAAACCTTTACGTCTATCTCAGATTGAAGCTCTGCTATTACGCTGTACCCTTCAACAAATAGAAGAAGATACAGAAGAGCCCATTCCTCCAATGTTAAATAGTTTAATCAATTTAGATGCATTAATGCAGTTGACTCAAGATGACCAACAGCTATTAAATAAATTACTTCAAACAAGTCTTCAAGAAAATATAGAAGATATACAACAAGCAGAATGTTTATTCGAAAAACAAGACTGGCTTAATTTAGCGCATTATTGCCATCGTTTAGAAGGTTCTAGCCAAATTATTGGTGCTAAAAAAATCGCATTAGAATGTAAATTATTAGAAGAGTACTTCCTTACTGGTAATATATCTGATGAAGCAATATTAAAATTTAACCAAACAATGCGAACAATTAAAATCTTAAATCAAGCTATTGAAACATATCTTTCTATGCCACTTAAGTGCTAGATTTTCATGAGATAATTAGCAAACAAATAGAAAACGGGTGCGCCTTGGTGGTAATGCAAAGAAGTATGGGGTTAGAGTGTATTAAAACACTCTATCACTTGAGGTAATTTATAGCGGATCTGGGTGAATTGTTTTCCATACACAAGTTTTGTTCTATCGTCGTGTCTTCATAAGACACGATACTTTAAATTTTATCGAACTGCGAGGATGTCACACTCTACATAATGAACTTTGTCGCCAACCAAGCTCAGCGACAATAAGTTATTATTTTTCCGATTGAATAATGAAATGCTTAACTCATGATAATCACAAAAAATAAGTCAACAAAGGCTGTAAAACTAATCCTGTCAGGTAAAGACCTAAACCAAATACACTATGAGATAATAAACTCATTAACCGAGCTTTATTAGGATTTGGCACCTTACTGGCTGCAATACCTGCTCCCATCGCTGGTTGCATAATAAAATAAGGGGCAGCAACTGTAATTATTCCAAAAAGTAGCGCAGGCCATAATACAGGAGATGTAAACCAAATTTCGCCTACCAATAATATAAATATAAAGGCAAAAATAATGCCCGTTACATAGTGAACCCCCCAACCTAATGCATTCTCCGCAGGAATTATTGCCTTTTGGCCGATTGATGGGCGGTGTATAAACTGCCCATTTATCATATATCCCACCCAACGTCCTACCAGTGAAAAATTTAACGTCGATTGGCCACACAGTTTAAGGATAAGCGCCCATAAATCCATCACGATGGTTGCTCCCACCCCAAGAAAAACCACTAAAATTACTATTGAGAAAGTCATTATTAATTTCCTGTTCTATGAAAACTACCCACTACTTACCATCGAATAAGTCTGTAATATTAGCTAAAGCTGAATACAACGAAGGTAAAATAATGCTTTCACCTCCCCATGGAATAAAAACCGAAATAGAGGTTGACTTAAAGTCCACTTGAAGATGTAACATTCATGCTTTGATTTATCCAATAGCATAAATAGCTTTTCGAAAAAAAATGAATCGTAGTACAACTACGGCATAACCATTATCTATTTTATAAATTGAATACAAATTGTTAGTAAATAAATTCTAAGGCAGAATAAAGTGAGTACTTTCACAGATAACAGAAGTGCAATATTTAATAACACGTCACAAAACCTTTTAGTATGGGAACAGCAATTTAAAGCTGATGGCCCTGGTTTTACATATATGGCCAAATTTGACCATGGCGTATCCTATTCAGGTAACCTTGGGTTTGCTGAGCTGGAACAAAAAGAAGCATTAACACCCCAAACTATTTTTAATTTAGCCTCAGTATCAAAACAATTCACGGCCTTTGCTATCTTGCTATTAGAACAAAACAACAAGCTTGCTTTGCACGATCCTATTACTAAATATATTCCTGAATTACCTAAATACGCTAATGAGATTACGATTCAAGACTTGATTTATCATATTAGTGGCATGGTTGATTACATTGAATTGGCCTTGAATAAGGGGATTGATTATTCTGACTCCTTAGGACCAGAAGAAAGTTTGGCAGATTTAATTGCCTTCCCTCACCCACTTACCCCTGTCGGAACACAATTTGATTATTGTAATACGGGCTATTTTTTATTATCCATGATTATTGAGCGCGTTAGTGGCCAAAGTTATAACGAATTCGCCCAACAATATATTTTTAAACCATTACAGATGAGTAATACTTTTATTGTTGAATCGTATCCTGTTCACACAGCGATTGCTCGAGGTTATCGTGAAAATACTGAATCTGGCTATCAATTAAGCGAAAGTCTATGGACTCAAACAGGTGATGGCGCTGTTCATTCCAATGTCTTGGACTTAATGAAATGGGGTGAGAACTATACGAGTGGGAAAGTCGGTGGTAAAAAACTAGTCGAGAAAATGCTTCAAGCATTACCTTCCCATAATAGAACAGGTGAAGTCATTGAACATCACCAGCAATATGCCTATGGCGTTATTATTTCACAACACTTTGGCTTAATGCATTTCGAACATTCTGGGGGATGGGCTGGTTATGCCACCTATTTTCTACGTATACCTGATTTAGGCTTAACCGTTGCAGTTTTAGGAAATATTGAAGATTTAGATACGCAAAAAATTGCTTATGAGATCACCGATATCATTTTGACCCAATATAAGGAATTCTATGATGCCCCTGATAAATAATGATATTGCTGCATATTGGCTGAAAGAAAAAACTTCAGGCGAATGTTATTTAAATCAAAGTGATTTAGCCGTGTATGTAAACGCTCATATTGATGAAGACTATTTAGCGGTCGCTATTCAAGAACAAAATAAATATTGGCTTTCATTACATCCACAGCTCTGTGCTAAATTATCTATCACTCCCGATTTGACTAGAGAAGTTGCAGAAATATTGCGTGATACCCTCGCGGAACAATGGCATGGAGCAGACCAATTTTTTTATTTCAGCCAAGAAGCGTTATCAAAACTACAACAACAACAAATACTGAGTGATATTCGCGTATTAACAAATATAGATGCCGCCGTATTTCAATCTTTCTGTGAAGCATCTAGTGAAGATGATTTAGAAGGAGCGTCCGTAGAACTTGATCACTGGTTGGTGTACGGATTGTTTTCCAATGACCAATTAATTGCCGTTGCGAGTATGTATCCTTGGGATGATGAAAAGTTGGCTATCGCTGATTTAGGGGTTTTAACCTTATCTGAGCATCGTGGTAAAGGCCATGCACGCGAACTTGTCTCTGCCATTTGTAAAATCGCCTTAGAAAAAGGGTATCAACCACAATATCGATGCCAGCTAGACAATACTGCGTCCCTAGCACTAGCAAACTCGCTGGGGTTAATTCCATATATTAAATGGGATGTTATCGTTCACCCTAATGCTGAAATATAGAATCAATAGTAGAGAAAATAACTTTATGATTATTATAAGTAGTATTAATCAGGACAACTTATTTGATGTATGTGAATTGACCTCTAATTCAGATGGGATCGCCACAGTATTAGAAGACTATATCTGCTGTAATGCGACATCAATTGCAGAAGCAAGTTACTTCCCAAATTTTTACCCAAAAGCCTTATATTTCCAAAATAATTTAATCGGCTTTTTTATGTATAAGACAACAAGCTCTAATTTAAAAAAAGTTATGCTTTGTAGATATATGCTTGACTATAAATTTATTGGTAAAGGATTAGGTCGAAAGTCATTCAAAGCAATCCTCGATTTTTTCTCTGCGGAAGCTATCCAGCTTATTACATTAGGGATTAATGAAAAAAACACGGTAGCGAAAAACCTATACCAGTCATTTGGTTTTGAATTTACAGGTAATATTATTGATGGAGAGCATATTTATCATTTAAATCTATGATGTAATATGTATTAATTGCCTTAGTAAGGTAATTAATTTATCGATATTTTGCTTGTTTTTAAGGGAAAAAGTCTCTATCACGAATTAGATTAACGCTCATTGGTCATCGTTTCAGTGGCCAATAGTAATAGGCAGTAACACATTGTTTTTATTACTAACGGTCACTGTGACCTCTTTAAACCTTAGTGTAACCTCACCGTTATTGGCTTAACCCTTGCTGTAATCTTGCCGATTATAATTGATATTTAACACTAAAAAATTATTGTAATTTCTATCGTCCTATTTCATATTCAAATAGAACTTAACTAAAATTAATGGGGCATTATGGACAAGGCATTAATTGTTATTGACGCACAAAATGACTATCTTTCTGATGGCCGGTTTCCCTTATGGAATATTGATACTACTTTGGAGCATATATCCAATAAAATTTCAGAGTATGAAAGAACTGATGATATTGTGATTTTTATTCAACACTTATCACCACAAGGAGCCGCTTTTTTTGATGAAACAACAGATGGTTGTGAACTTATCTCTAAGCTCACTAACTTATCTCCAGGCCATTTGATTGTGACTAAAAAGCATGGTAATTCCTTTGATGAAACAAATCTCAATGACTTGCTTATAACCCATAATATTAACCATATCGAATTATGCGGGATGATGACTCAAAATTGCGCCCTATTTACTGCTATTTCTGAACAAGCAAAAAAATATAAATTATCAGTATTAGGTAACTGCTGTACAAGCGTCTCACCTGTAATCCATACTGTAGCACTGAGGGGCTTATCTAGAATAACGAATGTTATCTAAATTACTATAAATACACACCAAGGCTACGAACTCGTAGCTTTTTCTATTATCTTTGAGGTAACTTATTGATATTCACTCAGAGGAGCAAATTGTCCTGCAGGTATCGCAATGCTTATTTATATTGTGGTTACTTTTATCTCATGAGCATTATTAGAGTATTGCCAGCCAGTAACGAGCCACTAATTTCAGAGTCTCTTAATGATAAATTAACTATTGAACAATATAATCAGCGGTCAATATCATTATATTTCCACCATGTCCGTTGCAATCAATCCTAACTACATTTTTTGGTCTCTGTGTTATTAATGTGTGCGCGTTTTCGAAATGAGTTATTGATGTCAATTTATGATCGATTGCGCCAGATGTATAAATAGCCTCTACTGATAGCTTACATAAATCATAGTTCATTTTTTCAGCATAAAGAAAATCCCAATCACCATAATTAGACCTTTTTCCATCTGCTACTAATGGATCAATACCATTACTAGAATGTGCATAAAAACCAGAGCAAGCAATCATTAGCAAGCTAGCAACTATGTATCCTTTCATCTCACCATTCCATCAATTAGTTTCAGTCATGTTAGCTTAGCGGGAGTGCAAATTGAAGTTAATTAGCTGGTGGCACATAGCCTGGAAACATAATCAAAGTGCAATATATTATTAGAAATATAATTACGACTAACACCGTCATCCCAACCCAAGGATCCCATGGTTTCATTGAAAATCTCCATTTTTCATTGATAAAACATTATCCTGGAATGTTGGCACTTGGCGCTATAGTCATAGTGCATTTTGCTATAGCGAATATAATAGAGAAATATATTAAGTACCCAAGCCAATTACGCATATCACCCCCTCCAGTTGTATAGAAAACAAATACTAGGATAGATGCAGATTTCAGGCAATAACCAGCAATACCCCCAACAGTATGGAAAATAAGTGTTGATGATAATAACGCTTGGTATGCAGGATTAAAAAGAGCAGGAATAGAAAACTTCCGCTTTCATGATCTGCGGTATACATGGGCGAATTGGTTGATTCAGTCTGGCGTCCCGCTTTCAGTTCTACAAAAGATGGGCGGCTGGAAATCGGTTGATATGGATATGGTGAGAAGATATGCCCACTTAGCACCTAATCATTTAACTGAACATGCGAAGCAAATAGACAATATTTTCGATACTTGCGTCCCAAATACGTCCCAGTTAGGAAAAGTGGAGAATTTTAAATGATGGTAAGTGATTGAAAATTAATGGTACGCCCTACAGGATTCGAACCTGTGACCTACGGCTTAGAAGGCCGTTGCTCTATCCAACTGAGCTAAGGGCGCATTGATAATGCAGGCAGCCTATCTGGCTGATGGCGTTGAATTATACGGTTGCTGAGCGCTGAGTCAATGGCTTTTCGCTACTAAAATAACTATATGCTCATTTTATGTAATAGTTTGAACTGACAATGGCGTTAACTTCTGACAAAATAGAGTCATTACCGTGTCTCATATATGGATTAAGTTACAGATGTTAGCAAAAATTATTGATGGGAAAACGATTGCGCAGACAATTCGGCAAGAAGTTGCCCAAAAAGTACAATTACGTTTAGAACAAGGAAAACGTGCTCCCGGCCTTGCCGTGATTTTAGTCGGTGCTAACCCTGCTTCACAAATCTATGTCGGCAGTAAACGCCGTGCTTGTGAAGAAGTCGGTTTTATTTCGCGTTCTTATGATTTACCGGACACAACGACAGAAGCTGAATTACTCAAGCTCATTGATGATTTAAACCAAGACCCTGAAATTGATGGAATTTTAGTTCAACTTCCATTACCTGCGGGTATTGATAACGTCAAAGTCATTGAGCGTATTCACCCAGACAAAGACGTGGATGGGTTTCATCCATACAATGTCGGCCGGCTGTGCCAACGTGCACCACGCCTTCGCCCATGCACCCCAAAAGGAATTGTTACTCTGCTTGAACGTTGTGGTATCAACACTTATGGTTTAAATGCTGTAATTATTGGTGCATCGAACATTGTTGGTCGTCCAATGAGCCTAGAGCTTCTGCTAGCAGGCTGCACCACAACAGTAACCCACCGCTTTACTAAAGATTTAGAGCACCACGTTCGCCATGCTGATTTAGTGGTCGTCGCTGTGGGGAAACCTAATTTTATTCCTGGAGAATGGATTAAACCAGGTGCAATTGTGGTCGATGTCGGTATCAACCGTTTAGAGAGCGGAAAAGTCACCGGAGATGTCGATTTTGACGAAGCCGCGAAAAACGCAGCTTGGATAACCCCCGTTCCTGGTGGTGTTGGCCCAATGACCGTTGCGACTTTAATTCAAAACACCCTTCAGGCATGTGAAGAGTACCACGATATTTAATGTAATTTTGGAGTTATCATGGATATATTCAATTTAAATGGCCACCCACACGTTGAATTGTGTGATTTGCTGAAAATTGAAGGCTGGGCGGAAAGCGGTGCAATGGCAAAAGCCATGATTGCAGATGGCTTAGTTGAAGTTGATGGCGTGGTCGAAACACGTAAACGCTGTAAAATTGTCGCGGGTAAAATCGTTTCAATGGGCAGCGAAAAAATTAAAGTTGTAGAATAATACCGTTAGATAGGCTGAAATATTTCAGCCTATTTCCTTTCTAAAACCAATAGTGCCCTCCCTCCCCCTTTTCTTCAAAGTAACAATATTTATTGTAAGAACGATAAAATGCTTTTTTAGGTTTTAGACAAATTTTTTCTGTGATCACTTTTTCTGTAATAAGCATCTAAACAATTACGCATATTGAAAATTTAATTCATTGTTTTATATAAACAAATAATTTCAGCAACCACTTCAGCTTTGTCATTAAACACACAAATCACACCCTTATAAAATTTAACTTAGATCTCATTTTTTGTATTTCACATGTTAATCGCATAGACAAGATTAAACGATTCAGCTAACCTTGTTAACGATAACATGATTAACAAATAATCAGATCCGCTTGCAAGTCTTCTGGCTGATCCGGCTACGAATAATAATCAGGAGAAATTATGTTTAACTTACCAATAAGCGATATCCACCTTGCAGCTGCTGCATCTGATAAAAAAAATGCAATAGAACAAGTTGCCAAAGCATTAGAAAATGCAGGCTATGCAAAAAGCGGTTATGCGCAAGGAATGCTTAACCGGGAAACCCAAGCGCCTACCTTTTTAGGGAATGGTATCGCTATCCCACACGGAACAGTAGAGACGCGAGATCAGGTATTAAAAACGGGTTTTGCTGTCTTTCAATTCCCTGATGGTATTGATTGGGGTGATAACCAAACTGCTTATATTGTTATTGGCATTGCCGCTCAATCAAATGAGCATCTCGAATTGCTACGCCAATTAACCCACATAATCAGTGATGAACACACCGCTGATGCTATAGCCAAAGCTGACACCGCCGAAACCTTAAAGCAACTTCTAATGGGTGAGCGCCAAACTCAACCGGTGAAATTTGATGAATCAATGGTCACGGTTAGTGCTCAAGTTGATAATATAAATACATTGAAAATACAGAATATTATTAACCTACAAAACGCTGAAGCTATCAGCACCGACTTTATTTCTCGAGTTCTCACTCAAACCCCGTCATATTTAGGTCAAGGTATTTGGTTAAGTGATAGTCCAATCGGAAACATTGAGAATGCGATTGCGATATCGACGGTAAAAAAACCATTTAGCTTTCAAGGTAACCCCGTCAGCATTCTAATTACCCTCTCTTACGCTAATTATCAAATAGAGACTTTGTTACTAAAAATAAACAATTTATTGAAAAATAAAGAAGCAAATCTCATTCTCGAAAATGATAACGTTAACAAACTAATTGATTTATTGCGTCATGATGACTCACACACAGAAAGTGATTCATTGAATACAAACATATCTGGAATAACTCAGGACTTCACCATTCTTAACCCACATGGGTTACATACGCGGCCTAGCACTCAGTTAGTCACTGCTATTAAGCAATTCGAAAGCACGATTACAGTCAGTAATCTTGATGGTACTTCGACTCCCGTAAATGGTCGAAGCTTAATGAAAATTGTCAGCTTAGGGGCTAAATGTGGGCATCGTTTACGCATTCACGCAGAAGGTGTAGATGCACAAGAAGCCATCAATACCATTGGTGAGGCAATCAATTCAGGACTTGGAGAAAAAGTCGCATGAGCAGAAGAGTCGCAACGATCACGTTAAACCCTGCCTACGATTTGGTTGGGCTATTACCTGATATTCATCGCGGGGATGTGAACTTAGTCAAAACAGCAGGCCTTCATGCCGCTGGAAAAGGCATAAATGTGGCTAAAGTACTTAAAAATTTAGGGATTGATGTCACTGTTGGTGGTTTCTTGGGTAAAGAGAATCAAGATGGCTTCCAAAAAGCCTTCAGCGAAACAGGAATTGCTAACCGCTTTCAAGTTGTTGAAGGCCGCACCCGCATCAATGTCAAACTAACAGAGCAAACTGGTGAAGTTACCGATTTTAACTTTTCAGGATTCAGTATTACTAAAGCGGATTGGCAGCGTTTCGTCACCGACTCATTAAGCTGGGCGGGTCAGTTCGATATGATTTGCGTCAGTGGCAGTTTACCTCAGGGCATTGATTTAAATGATTTTACTCAATGGATGTTACGCCTTAGAGAACAATGTATGTGTGTCATTTTTGATAGCAGCCGCGAGGCCTTTGTCGCTGGGCTCAAAGCTTCTCCTTGGTTAGTAAAACCTAATCACCGTGAACTTGAAATTTGGGCCGGAAAACCGCTCCCTACCCAGCAAGATATCGTAAATGCCGCAAATCAACTTCGACAACAAGGTATTGCCCATGTGGTGGTTTCTTTAGGCGAAAAAGGCGCTATGTGGGTCAATTCATCGGGCGCTTGGTTTGCTAAACCACCTGAATGTGAGGTTATCAGCACCGTTGGCGCAGGGGATTCAATGGTGGGTGGATTAATTTACGGGCTAATGATGAGGCAAACAAGTGAGCACACACTTCGCTTAGCTACCGCGGTTTCTGCACTTGCTGTCACTCAACCCAATGTCGGTATCACAGACCGAGCGCAACTTGCACATATGATGACGAAGGTTGATTTACAACCGTTTACGGCTCAATGAGGATGAAAAGCATGAAAATATTAATCGCTCCAAGCCACCAGCAAGGCCCTGCTATTTGCTGGCTAGCCATCGATGCCTTAAAAAATGTATCTGCCTTACAAAATATCACCTTCACAGAACAACTTACTGATGCAGATATTGTGATTTGTTTCGATACTCAGTTGCCGGAAAATTTTAATTGCTCAGATAAAAAAGTCTATTTCGGTCACCCCGATGTCGCTGTTAGGCAACCTGCTGAATTTCTGTCATCTGCAATTAACGAAGCGACATTGTGTGAGCAAAAAATTACCGAGCCGCAGCATGCGAAAGCTTACTCTGTATTAGCCGTTACCGCTTGCCCAACAGGGGTTGCGCACACTTATATGTCCGCGGAAGCACTCGAGGCTGAAGCAAAAAAACGAGGCTGGAATATCAAAGTCGAAACCCGGGGCTCTGTCGGGGTTGGAAATGAAATTACGCCAGAAGAGATAGCACAAGCTGATTTAGTCATTGTCGCTGCCGATATCGAAGTCAATGTGGATAAGTTTTCGGGGAAGCCAATGTACCGCACCTCCACCAGTGCCGCATTGAAGAAAACAGCACAAGAAATGGATAGAGCAGTAGAAGAAGCAAATATATTCACACCACAAAGCGGAAAAACATCAGCCCAAACGAGTAGATCGACAGAAAAACGCGGAGTGTATAAGCACTTACTTACCGGGGTATCATACATGCTCCCTATGGTTGTCGCTGGGGGATTATGTACTGCGCTTTCATTTGCTTTTGGTTTAGACGCATCCAATGTCGAAGGCTCTCTGGCTTGGGCACTTAGCCTAATTGGCGGACAAACAGCCCTTGCATTAATGGTGCCTGTACTATCGGGTTATATCGCCTATTCCATTGCTGACAGAACGGGGTTAACCCCAGGTTTGGTCGGCGGGGTACTTGCAACCACTTTAGGTGCAGGGTTCTTAGGTGGGATCATTTCCGGTTTCCTTGCCGGTTATAGTGCTCACTTTATTAGTACCCGATTAAAATTGCCGCAAACTATGGAAGCGTTAAAGCCAATTCTAATCGTACCGCTCATTTCCACTTTATTCACGGGTTTAGCGATGATCTATGTCATTGGCCACCCTGTAGCGTGGTTAATGGATTGGCTAACTAACTGGTTAAATACCATGGGAACCACTAATGCGGTGATCTTAGGCGCAATTCTAGGGGCGATGATGTGTACGGATATGGGAGGCCCAGTCAATAAAGCCGCATATGCCTTTGGTGTCGGTCTATTAAGTTCACAAACCTATGCGCCAATGGCAGCAATTATGGCGGCAGGAATGGTGCCACCTCTGGCAATGGGCGTTGCAACACTATTAGCACGACATAAGTTTGTACCTGCTGAACGCGAAGCGGGTAAAGCCTCTTTTGTTCTCGGTTTATGTTTTATTTCAGAAGGTGCAATCCCATTTGCGGCCAAAGACCCGATTCGTGTTCTTCCTACTTGCATTATTGGTGGCGCAATAACAGGGGCGCTATCCATGTATTTTGGTATTCAGCTAATGGCACCTCACGGTGGTTTATTTGTGCTGTTAATACCCGGAGCTATTAATCATGTATTGATGTATTTATTCGCGATAGTGGCTGGTACGGTGGTTTCAGGTGTGCTTTATGCCATTGTCAAAAAAGCGACACCTAAAGAAGCCCAACAAGAAATGGCGAGTATCGCTTAATCACACAACTTTAAGTTCCATTCCTAGTCCCTGTTGGTAGTCTTATTCCCCCCCTTAATTGGGGGGCTTTTTATCCAATGAGAAAAAGATAATATTATTACTCGAAGGCCTTTCTCTTGGTTCAATATAACTATGCTGATATGAATCTAAACTTAAATTTTCTCGGTTTCTGATTACTTCACTGAGGTATTGAACAAATTTTTGATTTGTCCCCACTTCAGAATCGCTAACTCCTGAGCAATTTGTAATATGGATCATTGGAGCGATGAATTTTTGCTCAGTATTATTAACAGTCATACTGTAACTATCTACAATTAAATTATCCATTGTCTTTACTGGTGCTGTTCTTAAAAGTTTTATCTTCAATTCCGCAAAATTTTGTACTTTCCCTACATTAAAAAAAGATGAATACCCGTGAGTTTCAAAAACAGTTGTCGGTGACAAGACAACAACAGCGATTGGCTTTTCCTTCAGTATCTTTGTTAGACATTCTATTAGTGGAGGCTTGTTAGGAGCATTAAGAGACAATGAAGCATCTTTTATCTTTATATTTTTAATTGTTTTTTTGTCTATATTCGGAGTAACTTTTGGGGAGGAGTTATCGACTTTGCCAATATAACTAATAAAAGTTCGTTCTAATGGTACAACCCTCTGAGAAGGGTTGAAAAAGTTTCGGAGTTTTTGAGTAAACCTCGTAACTGGCTGATTAATTTTATTTTTTATTCCTTTTATGCATCTAGTGATATTTTTGGATGCATTACTTGAAACTTTATGAGTTTTTTTATATTCCTTGATGGCAAGTTTATACCTATCACTATATGGTTTAAATTCCATAATCCTCCCTATAATATCGCTGTTAATTTAAACAATATTTCATTAACAACGATTATTTTATAAGTGAATAACTATGTCTTTCAAATTTAGCCATCTAAATAAAAACAGTTAGATATCTATATCTAACCGCTTAAATATTTATAAGTTTTTTAACTCAATTAGTATTCGAAATATGACTCTTATTAATACGCTAAATAGTTCGTGTTGTGGCTAGGCGCCGAACGCGGATAACTTGGGGAGCATACAAAAGTATGTGACCCAAGTAGCCAAGTGATGGCAACACCGCCACAGCGCGAAATATGACGCGTATTATTTGCGACGCCAAGTGGTTCCCTGTGCCCCATCCTCAAGCACAATCCCCATGGCAGTAAGTTCATCACGAGCCGCATCCGCTTGTGCCCAATCTTTATTCTTACGTGCATCTAGGCGTTGTTGAATTAATGCCTCAATTTTTGCCACTTCCGCATCATCTTCAGTTTGTGCACCGCCTTTTAAAAAGACTTCAGGGTCTTGTTCTAATAAACCCAGCACGCTTGCTAACTCACGCAATTGTGCAGCCATACCATTTGCTGCTGACATATCTTCTGATTTCAGGCGGTTAACTTCACGAACCATGTCAAATAATACCGAATAGGCTTCAGGTGTATTAAAGTCATCATTCATCGCTTCAATGAAACGTGCTTTAAACTCGTCACCACCTGCAGGCACAGCCGACTTATCCGTACCACGCAACGCAGTGTACATGCGCTCAAGCGCAGTACGTGCCTGTTTCAAGTTCTCTTCTGTGTAATTCAGTTGGCTACGGTAATGGCCTGATAACAGAAAATAACGCACCGTTTCTGCATCGTAATACTCAAGCACATCACGGATAGTAAAGAAGTTATTGAGAGATTTAGACATTTTCTCTCTGTCTACCATGACCATACCGGAGTGCATCCAGTAGTTCACATATGGGCCATCATGGGCACAGGTAGATTGCGCAATTTCATTTTCATGGTGAGGAAACATTAAATCAGAGCCGCCACCGTGAATATCAAAATGGTTGCCTAACGTTTTGCTGTTCATGGCCGAACATTCAATGTGCCAACCTGGACGGCCTAAGCCCCATGGGGATCCCCAGCTTGGTTCGCCTTCTTTAGACATTTTCCACAAGACGAAGTCCATTGGATTACGTTTTACATCAGCAACTTCGACGCGAGCACCTGCTTGCAGCTGTTCTAAATCTTGACGCGATAACAGTCCATAATTTGGATCAGTTTTGACTTCAAACATCACATCGCCATTCGCAGCAACATAGGCATGACCACGCTCTATCAAGCTTTGGGTTAATTCAATAATTTCACCAATATGACGTGTTGCGCGTGGTTCGCTATCAGGACGTAAAATATTTAGCGCATCGAAATCTTTATGCATTTCAGCCAACATACGCGTTGTTAGCTCTTCGACACTTTCATTATTTTCTGCCGCACGTTTAATGATTTTATCGTCAATATCGGTGACGTTGCGTACATAATTTAAGTCATAACCCAAATAACGTAAATAGCGGCTAATTGCATCAAACGCCACAAATGTACGGCCATGGCCGATATGACACAAGTCGTAGATAGTGATGCCACACACATACATCCCAATCTTCCCTGCTTGGATGGGCTTAAACTCTTCTTTTTGACGACTTAGTGTATTAAAAATTTGTAGCATCTGAACTTTTCCATTTATTTGAAAAATGATTATCGATTTCTACCGATAAAATATCATGTTATTGAACCCCGATCACCTTAAGAATGCAAGGGTTTACCCCGCTTCCTTTTCAGTTTATTGATTAGGTTTAATACACATCTATTATGCTATAAACGGCCGACTAAGCTTCCTTCCGCTTCAAGTCAGGTTTTATCTGTGATATAAACGTGCTGATCTCAACGCTTTCGCAAGTTAGCGCACAAAAAACAATTATTCAGGATAGCTATTATGGTTACATTTCATACCAATCACGGTGACATTGTTATCAAAACGTTTGACGATAAAGCCCCCGTTACTGTCGAAAATTTTTTAACTTACTGCCGTGAAGGTTTTTACAATAATACCATTTTCCATCGTGTTATTAATGGCTTCATGATCCAAGGCGGTGGTTTTGAGCCAGGCATGGAACAAAAAAACACTAAAGCACCTATCAAAAATGAAGCTAACAACGGTCTAAAAAATACCCGTGGTACTTTAGCGATGGCTCGTACTAACGACCCGCATTCTGCAACAGCACAATTTTTCATCAACGTTGCTGACAACGACTTCTTAAACTTCCGTTCAGAACGCCCTGATGGCTGGGGTTACTGCGTGTTTGCTGAAGTGGTTGAAGGTATGGACGTTGTTGACAAAATCAAAGGTGTCTCAACAGGTCGTAGCGGCTTCCACCAAGACGTTCCACGCGAAGACGTCATCATTGAAAAAGTGACGGTCAGCGAGTAAACCTGAACGCATGTCCACTTACATCATTGCAGATTTGCATTTGAGTGAAGATGAACCGGCGATCACCGCCGGTTTTATTAATTTTATTCAACAGCAAGCCATCCATGCCGAAAGCCTATATATTCTCGGTGATTTTTTTAATTATTGGGTGGGCGATGATGATGCCAATCCGCTGCATCAGCTAGTTGCCAATGAATTGAAACAGCTCACAGAACGCGGCATTCCCTGCTATTTCATTCATGGAAATCGAGATTTTTTAATTGGTAAACGCTATGCGAAACAGTGTGGCATGACCATACTCCCACAAGAAACATTGCTCGAACTTTATGGTAAGCGCATTTTAATTCTGCATGGTGATACTTTATGCACAGATGATGCCGCCTATCAAAATTACCGTAAAAAAGTTCACACGCCTTGGATCCAACGAGTATTTTTACTACTCCCGCTCTTCGTACGTCGCCGTATCGCACAAAAAATGCGGCAAAATAGCCAATATGCAAGCAGCATGAAAGCCGAGTCGATTATGGACGTCAATTCACAAGCCGTTATTGATGCATTACAAAGGCACCAAGCGCAATGGATGATCCATGGTCATACTCACCGGCCTGCCATTCATGAGATAAATATTGGTGGTAAATTGCATTATCGAGGTGTATTAGGTGCGTGGCACCACGAAGGTTCAGCCTTTGTGATTAACGAGCAAGGCATTGAACTAACTTTCTTTCCCTTTGAGTAATTTTGCCTGACTAACCATTTTCAATATCTCCCACAACTGTTTGCTTATTTATTAATCACGCAAACGTTTTCCTTGCTGCTTTACCATGATATGATCAAGACAATTCAATTTCCCACCTCAGGGTGATGTTTTTTTTCAATACAGGAAAGCACCAAATGACTGCCCAAGTTCCTGCTCAATCTGCGGCAAAAATCGCCATTGTTATGGGTTCGAAAAGTGATTGGACGACCATGCAGCACGCAGCTGATGTATTAACAGAACTCCAAATCCCTTTTCATGTCGAAATCGTCTCTGCGCACCGAACACCAGATAAACTATTTTCTTTTGCTGAAACCGCCAAAGAGAACGGCTTTGATGTGATTATCGCGGGCGCGGGTGGTGCCGCACATCTACCAGGAATGATTGCCGCTAAAACATTAGTCCCTGTTTTTGGTGTTCCGGTACAAAGCGCTGCATTGAGTGGTGTTGATAGCTTATATTCTATCGTGCAAATGCCTAAAGGCATTCCTGTTGGTACGCTAGCCATCGGTAAAGCAGGCTCAGCAAACGCAGCGCTGTTAGCCGCGCAAGTATTAGCGATAAGTGATATTGCTATTTTCAATCGCCTCACTGCATGGCGAGAAGCGCAAACCAATGATGTGTTAAACAACCCAGACCCGAGGAACGCCTAATGAAACCCGTTTGCGTGCTTGGTAATGGCCAATTAGGCCGTATGCTACGCCAAGCTGGCGAGCCATTAGGCATTGCCGTTTTTCCTGTTGGTCTTGATGCAGAGCCCGAAGCGGTTCCTTATCAACAAAGCGTCATCACCGCGGAAATTGAACGCTGGCCGGAAACCCCGCTAACCAAAGAATTAGCTCGCCATAATGCCTTTATTAACCGTGATATTTTTCCACGTTTAGCGGATAGGTTTCCACAAAAAAGCTTATTTGATAGTTTGCAACTTTCCACTGCACCTTGGGCTCTATTAGAAACCCCCGAACAATGGCCTGAATTATTTGCCAAACTCGGTGATTTTCTCATTGTAAAACGCAGAACTGGTGGCTATGACGGGCGAGGCCAATGGCGTGTTCGCCCTGGCGATGAAATTAATCTTCCAGCAGATATTTACGGTGAATGTATCGTTGAGCAAGGTATTCCCTTTGACGCCGAAGTCTCTGTCATTGGTGCCCGAAACGCAGCGGGAAAATCCGTTTTTTACCCGATAACCCATAATTTGCACCAAGAAGGCATTTTACGTACAAGCGTAGCTTTCCCTAAGTCGACTAACCCGCAGCAGGAACAAGCTCAAGCCATGCTTAGCGCTGTCATGGATGAGTTAGGCTATATCGGTGTAATGGCAATGGAATGTTTTGTCGTGGGTGATAACCTACTGATTAACGAGATTGCGCCTCGAGTACACAATAGCGGCCACTGGACACAAAATGGCGCATCCATTAGCCAATTTGAGCTGCATTTACGTGCCATATTAGACCTACCGATGCCGTCACCTGAAGTGTATAGCCCTGCTGTTATGGTCAATTTAATCGGTACTGATGTAAATATAGACTGGCTGAGCTTACCCCTCGTTCACCTTCACTGGTATGAGAAAGAGGTACGCCCTGCTCGTAAAGTTGGCCATTTAAACCTTTCTCATAGTGACCACAACCAGTTATCTGCAACACTTAACGCATTGGCTTCACTTTTGCCAAATGAGTACAAAAGTGGCATTGAGTGGGCAAATGCAAAATTAGACTGGTACTCTCATCAATAAATAGGGAAAATAGCCCTATTCGATGCCCGAAACTATTTTCGGGCATTATGCTATTTTCGCCGTCATCCAGAAAACAAATATCCTGATTTAAGGTGTGCGGCATTACTGGAGTCAATATGTCCTCGCAGACTTTTAGTCCGTTTTATCAGTGGTGCATTCTTGTTCTGTTAGGACTTGTTTATTTTTTAGCCACCGCGACAACCTTTACCTCTCTTGGCGTGGTCTTGCCTGAAATGATAAGTGAGCTCAAATGGAGCTGGAGCGAAGCTGGGTTTGGCTTTACGCTACTGGGCTTAACTTGTGGACTTGCGAGTTTCCTCCCTTCTTTGTTGATCCGTAAAGTCGGTGTACGGGCTACTTTATTGCTAGGTACCAGTGTCTTTGTTGCGGGCTTTTATAGTCTTTATTCCACCCAAGCCATTAGCACCTATTTTTTAGGTACCGCATTAATTGGTGTTGGTTTCACCTTACTCGCCACCGTCCCGGGGACTTACGTACTTTCGCGGCTATTTGAAAAACAATCCCTTGCCTTTGGGTTATATTTCACCATCGGGGGCTTGGGGGGTGTTGCTGGCCCTTGGATTTACTTTTACGCATCAAACCAATTAGGCTCATGGCGCATGCATTGGGTTCTATGTGCTGTTTATCTTAGCATCGTCACGTTAATCACGATTTTCATGCTACGTGAAGGTAAAAAAGAGCAAGAGCACGCAAAAAAGGTGATGCAGAAACAAGTTAGTGACGCAAGCAAGCCTATTTATCGCACTGCTGAAGTATGGACAGTCGGCAGAGCGCTACGTACATGGCAGTTCTACTTGATTGCTGCGACTTATACCTCGTTTTTATGGTGTGGCATTACCGTTAACAGTTTTGCTGTTGCCCATATTGAAGAGCGTGGATTTGGCATGACCGTGGCGGTTTCATTATTAAGCACAATGGCATTTGTGAATGCATTCTCAAGATTTATTGGTGGAGCCGCTGGTGAATGGTTAGAACCGAAGAAACTATTAATCGGTAGCCTAATTATCATGGTGTTAGGTGTTATTTTCCTCAGTATTGCCACGTCATGGCTATGGTTAATTTTGTTTGTGTTATGCGTTGGTATTGGTTATGGCATGACCTTTTTGGCATCTAGTGTTTTACTGTCAAATTATTTTGGTCGAGGCCCATACCTAGAGCTATTCTCTGTGGTAAATTTAATCTCAACCGTTGCCTGTTTAGCGCCTTTCATTGCCGGTGGTATCAAAGACTTAACAGGCAGTTTCACCCCTGCATTTTTGGTTATTGCCGCGCCTGTTATCGTCATTTTATTGCTTACTTTGATGATGAAGCCCCCTGCC
>NZ_JAMPNU010000025.1:0-95665 GCF_028479505.1 Providencia sp. PROV205
TTGCAACCATCTTTCGATGTCGACACCTGATTTCGTGAACCGGGTCGTTGTTGCGAGGAGGCGTATATTACGTTTTCCTCCGTGAGAGTCAAGCAATTTTTGCTTTTTCTTTTCAGAATCTCTCGCTGCCGTTTCAGTGTTCATCGCGCTTTGCGTTGTCTTGTTCCCGGTCAGTGGTGGCGCATTATAGGGAGTCAGAAAAATCTGGCAAGTGTTTTTTTGAAAAAAACTTTCAAGTGACTACATTTTATACTTTACGACCAATTCTCAAACAAAAAAAGCAGTTTTATACGTAATTTGATATAAAAAAGGTGGCTAATGATAGCCACCTTTTGATTCTACAATAATATCAATTACTGTTTAGCAACAATTTCGTCATTTTCTACATCTAAAATGACTGGTTTACCTGGCAATAACCTACCTGACAAGATTTCTTGTGCCAGAGGGTTTTCAATTTCCTGCTGAATTGCACGTTTCAATGGCCTTGCTCCGAAGATTGGGTCAAAACCAGCCTCCCCAATTTTCTCAAGTGCAGCTGGTGTTGCGCTGACTTCATAACCGTGCTCTTCAAGACGTTTGTATAAACGAGCCAGTTGAATATTGGCAATATTCGTAATTTGCTCTTTACCTAATGGATGGAATACAACGACTTCATCGATACGGTTAATGAATTCAGGCCTGAAACTATGAGATACCACTTCCATCACCATATCTTTCATTTCTGAATAACCAATCATGCCAAACCTTTCTTGGATTAAGTCAGAACCCAAGTTAGATGTCATAATGATCACCGTATTACGGAAGTCTACCGTTCTACCTTGCCCATCCGTTAAGCGTCCATCATCAAGCACTTGCAATAAAATGTTGAAAACATCAGGGTGTGCTTTCTCAACTTCATCCAATAAAATGACGGAATATGGACGACGTCGAATAGCTTCGGTTAAATACCCACCTTCTTCATAACCGACATAACCTGGAGGTGCGCCCACTAAACGCGACACCGCATGTTTTTCCATAAATTCAGACATGTCGATACGAACCATTGCATCATCGCTATCAAACATGAAGTTTGCTAACGCTTTACACAACTCAGTTTTACCTACCCCTGTTGGCCCTAAAAACATAAACGAGCCAATTGGGCGATTTGGGTCTGATAACCCTGCACGGCTACGACGAATTGCATTCGATACTGCAACGACCGCTTCATCTTGCCCAATAACACGCTGATGGAGTTGCTGTTCCATGCGTAACAGTTTTTCTCTTTCGCTTTCTAGCATTCGAGATACTGGGATACCAGTCCAACGCGCTAAGATTTCAGCAATTTCAACATCTGTTACTTTGTTACGTAACAGTTTCATGCTTTTACCTTCAGCTTTCGTTGCTGCTTCCAGCTGTTTTTCCAATTCTGGAATTTTACCGTATTGCAATTCGGACATTTTTGCCAAATCACCCATACGGCGTGCTTTTTCCATCTCGATACGTGTATTTTCAAGTTCAGCTTTAATATGCTGAGTACCCGTTAATGATGCTTTTTCAGCTTTCCATTCTTCTTCTAACGCAGAATATTCACGCTCTTTCTCTGCAAGCTCTTCTTCTAACATTTCAAGACGTTTTTTACTTGCGTCATCCGATTCTTTTTTCAGCGCTTGCTGTTCAAGTTTGAGCTGAATAATACGACGTTCCAGCCTATCCAAGGATTCAGGTTTCGAATCCATTTGCATACGTAAACTTGCACCCGCTTCATCAATCAAGTCAATTGCTTTATCAGGTAACATACGGTCAGTAATATACCGATGTGATAACGTTGCTGCCGCCACAATCGCTGGGTCTGTTATCTGTACGTGGTGATGCAATTCATAACGCTCTTTTAAACCACGTAAAATGGCAATTGTGTCTTCAACAGATGGCTCTGCCACATACACTTTCTGGAAACGACGCTCTAAAGCAGGGTCTTTCTCAATGTATTGACGATATTCATCTAATGTGGTTGCACCAACACAGTGTAATTCACCGCGAGCTAGAGCTGGTTTTAACATATTACCCGCATCCATCGCACCATCGGCTTTACCTGCACCAACCATGGTGTGTAACTCATCAATAAACAGAATGACGTTACCTTCCTGTTTGGCAAGGTCATTTAGAACCGCTTTCAAACGCTCTTCAAACTCACCACGATATTTCGCACCCGCAATCAGCGCCCCCATATCCAGAGATAATACGCGTTTGTTTTTTAGCCCTTCTGGTATTTCACCATTTACAATACGTTGTGCTAACCCTTCAACAATTGCTGTTTTACCAACACCTGGCTCACCAATCAGCACTGGGTTATTTTTAGTACGGCGTTGTAGTACTTGAATGGTCCGACGAATTTCTTCATCTCGACCAATCACTGGGTCTAATTTGCCTTGCTCTGCACGTTCGGTTAAATCAACAGTGTATTTTTTCAAGGCTTGGCGCTGGTCTTCAGCGCTTTGGTCATTCACTTTTTCTCCACCACGCATCTGTTCTATTGCCTTTTTTAAATTATCTTTATTAACACCAGCAGCTTTGAGCATGTCTGCTAATGTCGTATTGGCTTCTAAAGCTGCGACAAGAAATAATTCTGAGGAGATAAACTCATCTCCGTGCTTTTGTGCCAACTGATCACATAAATTCAAATGACGCATTAAGTCACTTGATGGTTGAACATCGCCCGCTACACCTTGCACTTGAGGTAAACGCCCTAATGCATCTTCGACTTTTTGCTGAAATTGTACGGCATTCACGCCTAACGTCGTCAGCAATGGACGAACTGTGCCACCCTCTTGATTAAAAAGGGCACTTAATAGATGAATAGGTTCGATAAACTGGTTTTCGCGCCCAAGGGCTAGTGATTGGGCGTCAGCGAGAGCTTGCTGGAATTTATTCGTTAAACGGTCCAGACGCATAACACCTCCAATAAATGAGATTAAATTTGCTACTGGATACTAGATGAGGTCAGTTATTAAATATTCAAGTTTCGCAAGGAATTATTTCTGTTATATCCATTAATTTAGAACAAAACACCAACGCTAGGTATTTATCCATATTAATGATGCCATCCTGCCGGTTTTTCCTTCCCTTCGATAGGAAAAAAATCTGTTTTTATCTGTTACTGTACAAAAATCACCACCATAGACCTTCGTTACGCCAGCAGCCTGTAGTTTTTTACGTGCTAATAAATAAATATCAGCTAGATATTTATCATTATAAGGAATAAAGGCAGAGGCTAAATCAGATGATTGATTAACAAAAGCCTCTTTGACTTCTTTACCAACTTCAAATTTCTCAGCACCAATAGCGGGGCCAAGCCAAGCGATAATTTCATTTGCAGGACTAATAAACTGATTGATTGTATTTTCAAGAACCCCATGACATAGCCCGCGCCACCCTGCGTGGGCTGCTGCCACTTCCGTTCCTGCTTGATTAGTAAATAACACAGGCAAGCAATCCGCAGTCATAATGGCACAAACTTGACCAACCTGATTACTGTACACGGCGTCCGCTTGCCTATTATGAATTTTATCACCAACAAGCTGAAGCACATCCGTTCCATGAACTTGCTCAAGCCAAACTGGTTGTTGTGGTAGCTGAGCAAGCGTCTCAAGGCGTTGACGATTTTCACTGACGGCATTGGGTATATCCCCAACATGATCACCTAAATTCAAGCTATCAAAAGGTGGTAGGCTCACACCACCTGCACGCGTTGTACTACAGCTCGCTATGTTGTTAGGTTGTGGCCAATCAGGGAAAATCAATGTATTCATTACCAGTCCATATCGTCTTTATGCAGTTCAGTATCTGCTTTTAGAGCTTCAATAAGCTTAACCATATCATCAGGTAACGGTGCATGCCACTCCATTTGAATACCTGAAATTGGGTGATATAAGCGTAACATGGTGGCGTGCAGTGCTTGCCTATCAAAATTACGCATCACGTCCAGAAATTCTTCTGTCGCCCCTTTTAATGGACGCGGACGGCCACCGTATAAAGGGTCACCAATTAGTGGATGATTGATGTGGGCCATATGGACACGGATTTGGTGGGTTCTCCCCGTTTCCAGACGTAAACGTAACCGAGTATGGGCTCTAAAGTGCTCCATTATTCGATAATGCGTTACCGCAGGTTTCCCCATTGGATGAACAGCCATATGCGTTCTTTTAGTTGGATGACGAGAGATAGGTTCTTCTACCATACCCCCCGCAGTCATACGGCCTACCGCAACCGCTTCATATTCACGCGTAATTTCTCTACGTTGCAATGCTTCAACGAGGTGGGTTTGAGCAGGAACTGTTTTTGCTACAACCATTAAGCCAGTGGTGTCTTTATCTAAACGATGAACAATACCGGCTCTTGGCACATCTGCAATTTCAGGATAGCGATATAACAACGCATTCAAAATTGTGCCATCAGGGTTCCCTGCACCAGGGTGAACAACTAAATCACGCGGTTTATTAATAATTAAGATATCTTCATCTTCATAAATCACATTAAGTGGGATATCTTGTGGTTCCCAGCGATTATCTTCTTCAATGAGGGCATCGATTAAAATTTGTTCACTGCCGAAAACTTTTTCTTTTGGCTTATTGATAACTTTGCCATTAACCTGCACTCTATCAGCTAAAATCCATTCTTTTATGCGAGAACGTGAATAATCAGGGAACAATTCGGCCAAAGCCTGATCTAAACGTTGACCAAGCTGTGATTCAGCGATAGTTGCACTAAGTTGTACTTGTTGAGCCATAAATTAATCTACTTTTTGGTGTTTGTATTTTGACGGCAGCGCCGTTTCATTTAAAATATATGCTATTGTAACTCGAATTTTGCCGGGAGCCTTATGGATAGACTCCCTCGAAACACTCAGAGGATAACCTACACGTGATGATACGTATGAAAAATCTGGTGGCTGCAGCCACGTTGAGCCTGATTTTAGTCGGCTGTTCCAGCACTCCTGAAGTCAGCCCTGATAGCTCCCCTGCTGAAATATATGCAACGGGTCAGCAAAAATTACAGGACGGCAATTTTAAAGCAGCGATTAAACAATTTGAAGCTCTTGATAACCGTTATCCATTTGGTCCATATGCTCAACAGGTTCAATTAGACCTGATTTATGCATATTATAAATCAGCAGAACTGCCAATGGCGATAGCTGCGATTGACCGTTTCATGCGTTTGAACCCAACTCATCCAAATATTGATTATGTCCTCTATATGCGAGGCTTAACCGCAATGGCTCTGGATGATAGCTTATTGCAAGGCCTTTTTGGTATCGACCGCTCAGACAGAGACCCACAGCATGCACGAGTTGCATTCAAAGATTTCAGTCAGCTAGTTCGCTACTATCCTAACAGCTTATACTCAAATGATGCGAGTAAGCGATTAGTCTTCTTGAAAGACCGTTTAGCGAAATTCGACCTTTCTGTTGTCGAATACTACAACAAACGCGGTGCTTATGTCGCGGTTGTTAATCGTGTTCAACAAATGCTAAAAGACTACCCAGACACAGAAGCAACACGTAATGCCTTAGCATACATGGAAATTGCTTATAATGAGATGGGGCTAAACCAAGAAGCGAATAAAGTTGCGAGTATTATTGCTGCAAACCCACAATAATAACATCGTGAGATCTAAAACAGCAGCCAAGGCTGCTGTTTTTCTTTGCTAGCGGCGATTTAGTTGCTTGCTCATTTAAGGGACTAATTTTAACCCAAAAAAAGCTCCGGCTATTTACCGTTCCCCTAGCCAACTCAATCAGTGTCCCTTAATCCATTCATTTTGGCAATGCTTTTTCACCCCTTTTTTATGTGAAATCACACTTCAGATAGCTGTTACTCTTCCCCTGAATGAGATGTGATCTACATCAATTTTTTCTTAGCAAGAATAGGTATTCTGAACTCAACAAAGACGGAAACAATGAGAGGTAACTATATGATAGTGAACATTACTAGCAAGCAAATGGACATTACCCCAGCGATTCGTGAGCACATTGAGAGCCGTCTAACAAAACTCGACAAGTGGCAAGTATCCCTGATAAATACCCATATTGTATTATCAAAAGAGCCACAAGGTTTTATGGTTGATGCCAACATAAAAACAGCGACAGGAAAATTGGTCGCAAGTGCCAAACATGAAGATATGTACGTTGCAATTAATGAACTAATTAACAAACTCGAAAGACAACTCAATAAAGTGCAACATAAAGGAGAATCAAGAAGAGCATATAATAGTGTAAAAGAAGCGAATAATACTGTTACGTTATAATTTTATATTATCTATCAACTAATCTTGAACCTTACAAACGCGCTCACTATGGGCGCGTTTTTTTATGTTTCTGATCCTTACCTATTGACTTCTTAGTGAGTATCGGGTTTATTTAAATTGAATCTGATTAAAGGTATTCATATGAATCTTAATTTTGTTTTCTTTTTCTTCTTTAGCAACTCCTAATTAGGGGCTTTTGTCGTTCGAGAAAGAAAAGAAGACAAAATTAAAAAGCCCCCTCTAGGGGGCTTTTTTTATATCATAATATTAACAGGGTGGGCAGAATGGAAAACAGCACTAATTTATTGAAAGTAAGAGAAAAAATAAGCCAACTGGATAGTGAGTTACTCAATCTTTTAGCAAAGCGCCGTGGTTATGCTGTTGAAGTTGCGGAAACAAAAATTGATGATAGCCGCCCAATTCGTGATAAAGACCGTGAACGCCAGCTTTTGGATGTTTTAATTAACAAAGGCAAACCTCTAGGGCTTGATGGCTTTTATATTACTCGCTTATTTCAAATGATTATTGAGGACTCCGTTCTTACACAACAGGCAATTTTACAAAAGCATTTAAATTTAACCCCTAGTGACACTGCCCGGTTTGCGTTCTTAGGGCCTAAAGGCTCTTATTCACACATTGCTGCACGCCAGTACTCAGCCCGTCATTTTGACCAATTGGTTGAATGCAGTTGCCACAAATTCCAAGATATTTTTTCATTAGTTGAAAATGGACAAGCGGAATATGGTATTTTGCCAATAGAAAACACCAGTTCGGGCGCAATTAACGATGTTTACGATTTACTGCAAAATACGTCATTATCAATCGTCGGAGAGATTCGGCTCCCAATTAACCATTGTCTCTTAACTACAGGAAATACCGATCTCAGTCAGATCAAAACCGTTTATAGCCATCCACAGCCTTTCCAGCAATGTAGCCAGTACTTAGCGCAATTCCCACACTGGGAAATAAAATATTGTGATAGCACTTCAACTGCAATGCAAATGGTCGCAGACCAAAACTCACCAAGTGTCGCAGCTCTTGGAAGTGA
This sequence comes from Providencia sp. PROV205, assembly GCF_028479505.1. Taxonomy (NCBI): domain Bacteria; kingdom Pseudomonadati; phylum Pseudomonadota; class Gammaproteobacteria; order Enterobacterales; family Morganellaceae; genus Providencia; species Providencia sp. PROV205. Next base: position 7,328 of record NZ_JAMPNU010000025.1, read on the forward strand.
AGCTGGTGGCGCACTATATGATTTAAGTGTAATAGAGCATAACCTTGCTAATCAGCAAATTAATATGACTCGCTTTATTGTTGTTGCACCACAAGCAATTGAAGTCACAGAACAAGTTCCTGCAAAAACAACACTACTTCTTACTACTGGCCAACAAGCCGGTGCTTTAGTTGATGCATTAGTTATTTTGAAAAATAATAAGATAATTATGAGCAAATTAGAATCACGCCCAATTAATGGAAAACCGTGGGAAGAGATGTTTTATGTCGATGTGCATGCAAACTTACGTTCAGATAATATGCAACAAGCTTTAAGAGAGCTTTCAACAATTACTAGGTCGATTAAAATATTAGGCTGCTACCCATCCGAAAATGTGGTTCCTGTTGAACCTGAAAAAATTACACCTTAATAAGATATAGTTAGGCTGCATTTTTCAGTGCAGCCTATTAAACTGAAACTATACTCTCACTTCAAGTTGGTGAGTCGACGATTTCACTCTGAAATAATTGACTAGCTCCTTCAAATGGTACGCCTGTTCATTTAATGAGTCCGCTGCGACAACAGATTCTTCAACTAGACTCGCATTTTGCTGTGTAGTTAAATCAAGCTGCCCGACCGCACTATTGATTTGAGAAATGCCATCGCTTTGCTCACGGCTAGCCTGCCCAATTTCACGTAATAACGCATTCATCTCTTTTACACTATCAACCATGCCATGTATTTGTTGAGTTGCTTTTTCAACAAGTTCCATGCCTTCTTGTGTTTGTGCCGATGAATTTTCAATCAACGCACGAATATCACTCGCGGAAGCGGCACTTTTCTGTGCTAATAATCTTACTTCTCCAGCAACAACAGCGAAGCCTCGCCCATGCTCACCAGCTCTTGCGGCTTCAACAGATGCATTCAATGCTAAAATATTGGTTTGGAATGCAATAGAGTCGATTAGATTAATAATTTCTGTCATCTGTGATGACGAACCATTAATTGCACGCATTTTGTTCGTGACTTGGCTCATCATGTCACCATTATTTTGCACAATAATCGCAGCTTGGTCTGCAAGCATACTGGCTTCATGAGTGTGTTCAGTCGTGTTTTGAACCGTTGACGTGATTTGTTCCATTGAACTGGCTGTTTCTTCAACTGATGCAGCTTGCTCTTCGGTGCGCGCGGCCAGGTTTTGGTTCCCCGCAACAATCTGCCCTGCTGCTGCCGAAATACTTTCAGAACCTTGCTGAACCTCTTGAACGATTTCTAGTAGGTGCTCTTTCATCGCATTAAGTGAATTTAATAACACTCCTGTTTCATCTTTTGAGGTAACCTGAATATCCTTAGTCAGATCCCCATTTGCAATCGACTGAGCGAAATTGACTGCATTTTCCAATGGCCTTGTAATAATTGTCGTAATATACCAACCCATTATGCAGCCCGCGCCAATACTCAAGATTGATAGCACTGCTAGTAATATTTTATTACTTTCATAGTCTGCATTAACTTTCCGGCCAATCTCTTGCATCTGCAAATCTTGAATTGCCATTAAAGTTTGAATTTGGTCTCGATAATCACGCTGAATACTCGACGTTTTCGTCATCATCTCGTCAATGGCAGCTTGGCGATTGTTCTGTTGTAAGAACGCATTCATACGAGCCTGTGATGCATGGAACTGTTGGCGGATCACACGTAAGTCCGCCAAAATTTCTTTAGAACGATCATCGGTCACACTAGTTTCTAATTTTTCAAATAACTCTGTTATTTTCAGTGTAATTTTAGCCAGCTCTTCACGACGCTTATCACTCCCACGATCATCAAGTAAAATAAGCTCTTGGATCCCAATAAAAGAATAAAAGTTATCCATCATCTGCCCTGCTGTCGAAGCAATAGGGTAGCTTTCATAAAGCACTTGCTTCATTCCTTCATTAGCTCGGTTCATATTTGCTAAAGAAAATATTGAACTTAAGATAATAAGCGCAACAAAACTACCAAATGCGACCGTTAACTTCATACTGATTTTAAGATTTTTAAAAAACATATATTTACCACGCTAACCATCATTTAATGAGTAGAGTTATCGGTAAAATAGATGAAATCTTTATCACATAAATCGATCGATTTATAAATATTAATTTTATAAATCGATTAATTTAGAATTAAATAGTGAATAAATTTAATTTTTGGCTAAGTGGCATATTATTCGATAGAAATTATACATATAAGTACAATTGCTTATTTTAAATAAATATATAGACAAGATTAGCTAAAACAGAAGACTATGGAAGATAATAATAAATCAACAAAAATTAAAGCCCCCTACCGCCATAAAACACGATAGAGGGTGGAGATGATTATTTTCGATTATCATTTGCTCGTTGCAATAATGATTGGCTTTCTTTCATAAAATGATGGGCATCTTCGCCGAACCACTGACTAACTTGATTAAATTGGCGAATAAATTCTGCTTTATCTTTGTTCTCTAGTAGTGCTATTGAATCACCTAATAACTGATGATATCTACGTATCAATTCAACATTTTCATTTGAAGACATAATAATGTCTGCATATAGTTGAGGGTCTTGGGCAAATAGACGCCCAACCATCGCAAGCTCTAAGCGATAAATAGGCGATGATAAATCAAGCAATTGCTGTAAATCGATATTTTCCTCAGCAAGATTTCGCCCGTAAGTAAATGTTGTAAAGTGGCGTAATGCCTGAATAAAGCTCATGTTTCTATCATGCTCTTCGGCTGATATTTCTTTCAAACGAGCTCCCCAAACTAATAGTTGTTCAAGGAACCATTGATAAGCCTCTGAACTACGGCCATTACAGTAAGCAAAAACTTGCTTTGCAACACTACCAATATCAGGGCCAAACATCGGGTGAAGCCCAAGTACTGGCCCATCATGGGCTGCTAACATCGCTTCTAATGGCTGTTGCTTAATCGATGCAATATCCATCAAGACCGTGCTTTTATCCAGCCTAGGCAGTTGGTTGATGACTTGTACCGTCAAATGTATTGGCACACTAATCATCACGATGCTAGCACCTGCTACTATAGATTCTGCTTGCGGCCAATCACCTTCATTTAAGGTCTTTACTTGGTAGCCTGATAAGTTAAGGAGACGATGAAATAGCCGTCCCATTTTCCCATCACCACCAACAATCACAATGGGGCCTGCTGATGGGTTCAGTGTTTTAAACCCTTTATCATTTTCACGTGCATAAGATTCGCGCATGATCCGCCTAAGAATATCTTCAATCAGATCAGGCGGGATCCCCATACGCTCAGCTTCTGCGCGACGTGCTGCCAACATGCTTGTTTCTCGTTCAGGCACATAAATCGGTAAACCATGTAAGCTTTTCACTTCACCGACTTCAGCAACCAGTTGCAGCCTTTTTGCTAATAAATCTAATAAAGATTTATCAACTTCATCAATTTGTTCCCGTAAATGGGTTAACTCAACAGACATACCAATACCTTGATCAGCTCACTTTACTCAATTTCTGCGCACGTTGTTCAAGCACAGGTAACAATGCCTGATGTAAATTACGCAATACCGTTTCCGTCGTTTGCCAGTTAATGCAGGCATCTGTTACTGAAACACCGTATTTCATTGCGTCACGGGCTTGTTCAGATGTTTGATTCCCTTCATTAATATGGCTTTCTAACATAATACCTGTAATTGATTCATTACCATTAATAATTTGTTCAATAATAGAATCAACAACTAATGGTTGACGGCGGTAATCTTTATTTGAGTTTCCATGGCTACAATCCACCATAAGCGATGGCGCTAAACCTGCTTTTTTCATTTCCACTTCACAAGCCGCGATATCTTCAGCATTGTAATTAGGCGTTTTTCCACCACGTAAAATAACATGCCCATTACTATTGCCTTTAGTATGCAATAAACAAACTTGACCCGATTGGTTAATTCCCATAAAACGGTGTGGCATTGCTGCTGCTTTTAACGCATTAATTGCTGTAGATAAGCTACCATCGGTCCCATTTTTAAAACCAACAGGCATAGATAAGCCTGATGCCATTTCACGGTGTGTTTGTGATTCAGTCGTTCTTGCACCAATTGCAGACCAACTGAATAAATCCCCTAAGTATTGAGGATTGTTAGGATCCAGTGCTTCTGTTGCTAATGGTAGGCCCATATTCACTAAATTAGTCAACAAGTCACGAGCAATATGTAGGCCTTTTTCCATTTCAAAGGAGCCATCCATAAATGGGTCACTAATCAAGCCTTTCCAACCCACTGTTGTACGAGGTTTTTCAAAATACACACGCATCACAATATATAAGCTATCACTTAATTCTTCGGCTAATACTTTCAAACGCTCACCATATTCAATCGCAGCATCCACATCATGGATTGAGCAAGGACCACATACCACGAGTAAGCGAGGGTCGCGTTGATGAATGATATCAGCAATCACTTGGCGCGATGTCGCAATGGCATGCAGGCTGCTGTTACTCAGCGGATATTTTGCTTTCAGACTCTCAGGAGTGATTAATACCTGCTCGTCTTGAATATTCACGTTGTTGAGTACATCTTTTTGCATGATCATTTTTTACCTACTTATTAGCTTATATTTGCTTAGTTTATTATTTACGTATTGTGTTTGAGTGCATGAGTAATAACATACCATGCATCGTAAACAATTCAATCCATTTATGTAAAATACTTCCATGTATGTAAATAAATATTTACACCCCAGTAATAAATTGATAAATATGAAAATTTACATAAAATTAACATTTATAATATTTAAATTAGTGTTCAATACTAATTTTTAGTAAATATTTATTTACAGATTAAGAGGTTAATCTCTCAGCTATATTCTAAATAGTTCGAGTTGTAGCAAGGCGGCAAAGGAATGAGACGCTAGGAGCATACACAAGTATGTGACTAGTGCGAATGAGTGCAGCCAACACAGCTACAATTTGAAATATGAAGAATATAGTGACGAATATAAAAAGGCCCGCAAAAGCGGGCCTCTCTATAACATAACTTTCGGATGTAGCGAAAGCGTATTACTTGGCGTTCAGACGCTCTTTGATACGAGCTGCCTTACCAGAACGCTCACGCAGGTAGTACAGTTTAGATCTGCGAACAGCACCACGACGTTTAACAGCAATGCTATCTACGACTGGAGAGTGAGTTTGGAATACACGCTCAACACCTTCGCCGTTAGAAATTTTACGAACAGTGAATGCAGAGTGCAGACCGCGGTTACGAATAGCGATAACCACGCCCTCGAATGCCTGCAGACGTTTTTTAGAGCCTTCTACGACCCATACCTTAACTTCCACGGTGTCACCCTGACGGAATGAAGGTACGTCCTGCTTCATTTGCTCTTCTTCGATTTGTTTAATAATGTTGCTCATAATAACTCTCTTACCCTAGGTAAACTGATATGTTTAGACAATTAATTGTCTGGATTCATTTGTTGCTCAGACTGATATTCCCGTTGGAATTCAGCCAGCAACATCCTCTGCTCGTCAGTCAGAGCTAGGCTTTCCAGAAGCTCAGGTCTTCTAAGCCAGGTACGGCCGAGTGATTGTTTCATGCGCCAGCTATCTATTTTAGCGTGGTTTCCTGAAAGTAAAACATCAGGAACTTGCATGCCATCTAACACTTCAGGGCGGGTATAGTGTGGACAATCTAACAAACCATCTGCAAAAGAGTCTTCTTGGGCAGAGGCTTGATGACCAAGTACCCCGGGTATAAACCGTGAAACTGAGTCAATCAACACCATCGCGGGGAGTTCCCCACCACTGAGAACGTAATCACCGATTGACCATTCTTCGTCAACTTCGGTTTGAATGATACGTTCATCAATGCCTTCATAGCGGCCACAAACGAGGATCAATTTCTCATTGGTTGCCAGCTCGCAAACACCGTCTTGACTGAGTTTGCGCCCTTGCGGTGAAAGATAAATAACCTTTGCACCCTCACCAGCCTCAGTTCTTGCTGCGTTGATTGCATCCTTAAGCGGTTGCACCATCATCAGCATGCCTGGACCACCACCATAGGGGCGATCATCAACAGTCTTGTGCCTATCGTGAGTAAAATCTCGCGGATTCCAGCACTCAAATGTTAGCAGGCCATTCTTCACTGCCCGGCCAGTTACCCCGTACTCGGTTATTGCGCGGAACATTTCGGGAAACAGGCTAATTACACCAATCCACATGATTTCGTCCCACTCATCAAAACCGTTCAACCGGAGATTTAAAAACCAGGATCCCAATCCACTTCAATAAGTTTGGCATCGAGATCGACTTTCTTGATAACCTGCCCATCAAGAAACGGAACCAACCGCTCCTTGATGCCAAATGCATCTTTTAAGTTCGCCTTAATGACCAGTACATCATTTGAACCAGTCTCCATCATGTCAGTGATGGTACCAAGGTCATAGCCTTGTAACGTCACTACGTGGCAGCCCATCAGGTCTTTCCAGTAGTATTCGTTTTCTAACTCAGGAAGTTGGGTTGAATCAACCGCAATTTCAAAGTTAGTCAAGAGTGCTGCTGCATCGCGGTCATCGACCCCGTTCAGCTTGACGATGATATCCTTGTTATGATGTTTCCAATCTTCAATTTCAATGTGTTGCCATTGACCTGAACGTTGGATAAACCAAGGCTGATACTCAAAAATACTTTCAGCATGTTCGGTGGACGAAAAAACTTTGAGCCAACCACGAATACCGTATGCCGCACCTAATTTCCCCAATACTATTGGGTTTTCAGGTGGCTGTAGTTTAGTTTGCTTGCTCATTGTTACCACCGCGACAGATTAAGCTGCTTTCTTAGCTTGTTTGACCAGTTGTGCAACACGGTCAGAAATAGTTGCGCCTAAGCCAACCCAATGCTCAACACGGTCTAGGTCTAAACGCAGTTCTTCTGCTTGACCTGCAGCGATCGGGTTGAAGAAACCGATACGCTCAATGAAACGACCGTCACGCGCATTGCGGCTATCGGTTACAACGATTTGGTAGAACGGACGTTTTTTAGCGCCGCCACGAGATAAACGAATTGTTACCATAACATCCTCATTAGTTAACAAAACAACCAGACTCCATCGAGGGATAGAGTCCGGCTGTCATATAAAAAGCCCGAAAAGTTTACTCACTTTGACGCAAAAATCAATCAAAAGTGCGTTTTGTTTGAGGCTTTATTGCTTAACGCCCCGGAAAACCCGGTGGCATCATACCTTTCATGCCGCGCATCATCTTGGCTAAGCCGCCTTTTTTCATTTTCTTCATCATGCGTTGCATATCATCAAATTGTTTCAAGAGGCGATTAACTTCTTGCACAGTAGTTCCCGAACCTGCCGCAATACGACGTTTTCGCGAGCCTTTAATAATTTCTGGTTTTTCACGTTCTTTACGTGTCATGGAATTAATCATCGCTTCCATACGAACGGTGATTTTATCATCCATTTGGGACTTAACGGCATCGGGTAACTGAGACATTCCAGGCATTTTACTCATCATACTCGCCATGCCGCCCATATTACGCATTTGCTTTAATTGACTTAAAAAGTCATTTAAATCAAAGCCATCTCCCGTTTTAAGTTTTTTAGCAAGCTTTTCAGCTTCATCACGGTCAACTTTATGCTCAATCTCTTCAATCAGAGAAATCACATCACCCATGCCAAGGATACGCGACGCGACGCGCTCTGGGTGGAATGGTTCTAAGGCATCAGTTTTTTCACCAACACCTAAGAATTTAATAGGTTTCCCCGTAATCGCACGAATTGAAAGTGCCGCACCGCCTCGAGCATCACCATCGACCTTGGTCAATACAACCCCTGTCAGTGGTAAGGCTTCATTAAATGCTTTCGCTGTGTTTGCCGCATCCTGCCCTGTCATCGCATCAACGACGAATAAGGTCTCAACTGGCTTAATAATGCGGTGAACTTCTTGGATTTCTTCCATCATCGCTTCATCGACGTGTAAGCGACCTGCGGTATCCACCAACAACACATCGTAGAATTGCAATTGTGCATGTTTTAATGCTTTTTGAACAATTGCTGCGGGTTTTTCTTGTACTTCTGAAGGGAAAAAGTCTATTCCAACACTTTCAGCTAATGTCTCTAATTGTTTAATCGCTGCGGGGCGATAAACGTCAGCTGAGACAACTAATACTTTTTTCTTCTGTTTTTCTTTTAGATGCTTACCTAATTTTGCAACGCTGGTTGTTTTACCTGCACCTTGCAAGCCCGCCATTAAAACAACTGCGGGGGGTTGTGCGGACAAATTAAGTTGGTGGTTTTCGTCCCCCATCGCCCTAGTCAGTTCATTTTGAACTATTTTGATGAACTCTTGGCCTGGTGTTAGACTTTTATTGACATCTTGCCCAACCGCATTTTCTTTAACTTTTTGAATGAATTCACGGACAACTGGTAAAGCAACGTCAGCTTCCAGTAAGGCCATGCGAACTTCGCGTAGTGTTTCTTTAATATTTTCATCAGTTAGACGGCCACGCCCACTGATATTGCGCAACGTGCGCGATAGTCTGTCAGTTAAATTATCAAACATATGTCTTAGCTCAATTCTGTTGATGGGCCGATGTCAGCCTGATCTGGTTGCTAATACAGATAATTTCAAGTGTGCATTATCTAACAACTTGAATTATAAGCATCAATGCCTTCACTATGATGAAGGAAAACCAACACTAAAAATAATCGCGGCAAAATAATGCCACCATTGTAACATGCTCGCAGTTTTTTCGCTGCCCCCTGTTTGAAACAGATGATACAGGTTATTATGGTTTGAGTTTAATAATACAAACCAAGCCAGTAGGCGCATGAAATGCTATCAGCAACGAATATATTGCGATTGGCCCGTCCAATAGTTGGAGCCTACACTCGTACAAGTTATACTATGAAATAACTTTCCACTAAAAATGATTAACGACACTATACTATGCCCGTATTTGCAGTCATAGCAGTTTGTACATACATGGTCAGTCTATTACTGATCGTCCCCGGCCAAGTGCGCAAGCAGCCACTTTACCGCTATCTCGCACTTTTTCTTGCTGTGATTGCGTTAGTGACTCACGCAATTACATTGAAATTTTTGATTTTTAGTGAAGCCGAAGGACAAAACCTCACACTGCTGAATTTAGGCTCAACAGTGAGCTTACTCATGTGTGTGATTATGACTGTTGTCGCTTACTGGGGAAAAGCTTGGTACTTAACACCCATCGTCTATAGTTTTGCCATCATTAACTTGATGTTGTCGACGCTAATGCCTGGGGAGTTTATTACGCATCTCGAAGCGCGAGTACCACTTTTTGTTCACATTGGCTTAGCTTTATTGAGCTATGCAACGCTTCTTATTGCCGCTTTATATGCATTACAAGTGGCTTTAATTGACCATCAGCTAAAAAACAAAACCTTAAAATTTAGCCCCGATATGCCTCCTATGATGGTGATTGAACGTAAAATGTTCCACGTCACTCAAGTTGGCGTCATTTTGCTAACTCTTACCTTATGTACCGGTTTTATTTATATGGATAATATTTTTGATAAAGAAAATATTCATAAATCGGTGTTATCCGTGATCGCCTGGTTTGTTTATATCACTCTACTTTGGGGGCATTTCCATGGAGGATGGCGAGGTAAGCGCGTCCTATTTTTCCATGTTGGTGGCTCAATCATCTTAACAATGGCTTTTTTTGGTAACCGTTTAATACAGGAGTTTATGGTATTTTGACACAAATAAAGCCACGACTTTCACAATATAAGGAAACTTGTTTTGGATGATGTGTCCACGAGTACGCTAATCATCATATTGATTGTTTTAATTTTTATGTCAGCCTATTTCTCTGCATCAGAAACAGGGATGATGACGCTAAACCGTTATCGGTTAAAACATTTAGCAAAACAAGGTAATCGCTCAGCGATCCGCGTTGAAAAACTTCTTAGACACCCTGACAAACTGTTAAGTCTAGTCCTTATTGGTAACAACTTAATCAACATAGTCGCATCCGCATTAGCGACGATTATCGGTATGCGGCTGTATGGTAACGCTGGAGTCGCGATATCGACGGGGATCCTGACTTTTGTGATCCTCATTTTTGCAGAAGTCATGCCCAAAACACTGGCAGCGCTGTACCCTGAAAAAATCGCATTCCCAAGTAGTTACTTCTTAAAACCATTGCAAGTAGTCATGATGCCTATTGTTTGGGCATTTAATACTATTTCAGCACTACTGTTACGCTGCATTGGGGTAAAGTCACTAACCGCACGAACTGATGCAGTTAATAAGGAAGAGCTACGCACCATTGTTAACGAATCAAAGCATAAAATTAGCCGCCGAAATCAAGACATGTTGATTTCAATTCTAGATTTAGACAAAGTCACTGTCGGCGATATTATGCTGCCAAGGAATGAAATTGTTGGTATTGATGTCAATGATGACTGGAAATCAATTATTCGGCAGCTCACCCACTCACCTCATGGCCGTATTGTGTTATACCGTGACTCACTTGATGACTCCATTGGTATTTTACGCGTCCGCGAAGCCTACCGTCTCATGATGGAAAAGCGTGAGTTTAATAAGCAAAACCTCATCAAAGCTGCGGATAACATTTATTTTATTCCTAACAGTACACCATTAAATGTTCAGTTAGTTAACTTCCAGCACAATAAAGAAAAACTTGGGATCATTGTTGATGAATACGGTGAAATTCAAGGTCTTATCACTGTCGAGGATATATTAGAAGAGATAGTAGGTGACTTCACAACCTCTATGTCACCATCTTTGGCTGAAGAAGTCTTGCCACAAAGTGACGGGAGCGTTCTTGTAGACGGTTCTGCGAATATTCGTGAACTGAATAAGGCTTTTGATTGGAATCTCCCTATAGATGGTCCTAGGACGGTTAATGGCATGGTTTTAGAGGTCATCGGTGATATTCCACAACTTGAAGAGCAAATTGTGGTAGGCCATTACCTTATCGAAGTATTAGCGATGAGTGAAAATATCGTTAAACAAGTAAGGATCACGCCTCTTACATTTAGTTCTCAAGTCCCTGACCTTTGATTTAGTCATAAACTTGCAATCTAATTCTCATATAAAAATAAAAAGAGCCTTAATTGGCTCTTTTCATAGAGAATATTTGATAAAAAGCTAAACATGTAGCTGTTCAAGTTTCTCTGCTGGTAATGCTAATTCATCATTTTTATTGATGCCAATTTCTGATGCAAGAACATTACGTGCAATTTGCTGGGCTTCTTCCAGTGAGTGCATTTTGTATGTACCACACTGATAGACATTCAATTCAGGGATCTTGTTTTGGTCTTTCACTTGCAAAACATCTTCCATTGCAGCCTTCCAGGCCTTAGCAACACGCAGTTCATCTGGCTGGCCGATAAGGCTCATATAAAAACCAGTACGGCACCCCATTGGTGAAATATCAATAATTTCAACACCATTTCCGTTAAGATGATCACGCATAAAGCCTGCAAAGAGGTGCTCTAAAGTATGCGTCCCTTTTTCTGTCATGGCTTCTTCATTGGGTACAGTAAAACGCAAATCAAAAACTGTGATGGTATCACCGCTTGGTGTTTTCATGGTTTTTGCCACACGTACAGCAGGTGCTGACATGCGAGTATGATCGACAGTAAAGCTATCTAATAATGGCATTTCGTGACCTCCTCGAAAATAAAAAATATTTTCTAAAATAAATGAAACTATTTTGAAAATACAGAGTCTGAATTATTGAAAGACGCGCAATTTGTTATCATCCCTAATTCTCTAAGAGATTTTTTTTTGGCCACCTAGCGTGGCCATTTCTTTTAGCGTCCTGCATGAATGCGCAGATAGTCCTCAAAGCTTTCGCTCTCACTTTGTTCCATCTTTGCTTGCTTCTCTATTGAAGCTAATCGTGCTTGCTCAAATTGCTCTTCAGTTATCACTTCATACGGCTCATTCACTAGCTGTTCAAAATATTTTTCAGCTAATTCTAACCCGTAACCACCAATACCTTTTTCTAACATTTCATCCATAACAAGCGCTGAATACGTGAGAGTTGGGTCTTTAAACATAGCGAAAAATTGGTGACAAACTTCTTGATATTTGGCATCACAACAAGTGTCTAACACTTCAGCAACGCGGATCAAGTCATTAAATAATTGCTGTCCAACGTCAACTAGTGGTTTAACTTCGCTGCCACAGCCGAAACCAATGACTTGGCCTGGTTTACGACCTTCAAGAATGACACGATTCCAGTTTTGACGACAGCAGTCTAATTCCTGTGCATTCATTTCAGGTGCATCAGCAAGTACACACCATATTAAGAATAGATCAACAAAACGTGCTTGAGTTTCATTAACACCTATCGCACTGAATGGATTGATATCCAGTGAGCGGACTTCAATGTACTCAATACCACCACGTAATAACGCATCAGAAGGTGATTCACTGCCTTTAGGTACGCGTTTAGGTCGTATTGGAGCGTAGAGCTCATTTTCAATTTGTAGCACATTCGTATTCAGTTGAATATATTTGCCATCTTTTTTAACACCCAGTTTTTCAAATTCAGCAGAAGGCTTATAAATGGCTTTTTTCAGGCTTTCGACATATTCATCCAATTTATTGAATGTGATGTTTAAATCACTCTGTGATTTATTTGTATACCCTAAGTCACTCATGCGTAATGATGTCGCATAAGGCAAGTAATACGTACCACAGTCCGTTTTATCAAATGATAGCGTTGTCTCCCTATCTTTCAAAAAAGAGCCGCAGATAGCCGGAGATGCGCCAAATAGATAAGGAATAACCCAACCGAAGCGATAGTAATTTCTAATCAGGCGTAAATAGCCTTCAGAAATTTTTTCTTTACCACTTTCTGCGTCTTCAATTCCTGCCCATGCTTGCCAAAATTCGATCGGCAAAGAGAAGTTATAATGCACCCCTGCTATCGTCTGCATCAAAGCACCATAACGATTTTTAAGGCCTTCACGGTACAGTGTTTTAAACTGCCCCACATTAGAAGAACCATATTGTGCAAGAGTGATTCTATCTTCACTTTCAATAAAGCATGGCATACTCAACGGCCACATTCTTTCATTCTGAAGGTGACGAGCTGTATAACGATGCAAATCCCGCAAAAAAGCCAAATTATGGCTAATGCTTTTATCTACAGGAGTAATAAATTCGAGTAAGGACTCCGCAAAATCTGTCGTGATCCATTTATGTGTTAAAGCTTTTCCCAGCCCTTCTGGATGCAAGGTCTCTGCAATTGCGCCTGTAGGGGTTACACGCAATGTTTCACGCTCTATACCACGTTGAATACCATTTAGTGTTTCTGGGTGCGCCTCTAACCATGAGAGCGCTTTCGATACGTCCGGGATCAAGTCGACCTCCCGCCTGTGATGTTAATTTATTTTATTAAGGCAATTACTTTAGCCTAAATCACATAAATTGTCGCTGTCTAGATGTGTGGTTTATGAGGGAATAAATCAAAGTGGTATAGAAAATACGATTTAGTTAATTTTATAAATGACAATTTTGGGCAAAAAAAAACTCCTCAAATGAGGAGTTTCTTAATGATGGTGCATCCGGGAGGATTCGAACCTCCGACCGCTCGGTTCGTAGCCGAGTACTCTATCCAGCTGAGCTACGGATGCAAAATTTGGTCGATAGTAAATCGATAGTTTCAATAACTATTATTGAGTTAAATTAAAAGGTATTATTGATATTGCTAAGTTATTAGCTAAGAGATGGTGCATCCGGGAGGATTCGAACCTCCGACCGCTCGGTTCGTAGCCGAGTACTCTATCCAGCTGAGCTACGGATGCATACTTAATGCAAGATGTGCTGCTCTCTCAAACTTCTGTATCAACTTCTACTTCTATAAATCAACTTCTTAGTTACTGCCTTGTTTGGCTGCTAAAACCAAAACAATACCCCATCAGATGTTCTCATAGGGTTAAAGATGGTGCATCCGGGAGGATTCGAACCTCCGACCGCTCGGTTCGTAGCCGAGTACTCTATCCAGCTGAGCTACGGATGCATAATCTAAAATGGCGGTGAGGGAGGGATTCGAACCCTCGATGCAGCTTTTGACCGCATACTCCCTTAGCAGGGGAGCGCCTTCAGCCTCTCGGCCACCTCACCATATTTTAGTTACACACGATTTGTTTTTTCAAACATCTCGTTGCTGTGTGGCGCACATATTACTTTCCTAGACTTAGAAGTCAAACAATTTTTCCAAACTTTTTGCATTCCGTTGTCCGTTTGCACATTTCACAAGCAAGATGATTAGTTTAACACCGAAAAAGATACTTTTCAGCCCTTATGACACTAACTTTATAAACAAAAATACAGGGACAAAATTATTCTATAAACGAATAAAAATGAGTTCACGGGATTGATTAGCCTATATTTCAAACAAAAGGAAACAAAATTTCAGTACAAGGAAACCTAAGACTAAACAATAAAATGAGTTTGACGCTAGAGAATTATAAAAGCGAAAGGGTATTTTTAGAAAATATACGAGTAAGACAAGCGCCCATTCTTGCTGTGTGGTCAATCATTGGACGCTTATTCATTATTATTGATTATCTGGTTGAGTCTTTTCAGCCTGGATCCGTTGATAAATTTCTTCACGGTGAACAGAAACTTCTTTTGGGGCATTAACACCAATACGAACTTGGTTGCCTTTGACACCCAATACAGTAACTGTTACCTCATCGCCTATCATGAGTGTTTCACCAACTCGACGAGTCAGAATAAGCATTCTTTGCTCCTTGAAATATTAAAAGAGTCGGGTCTCTAGGTATCCCCCGCTATTGTCCATCACACACCGTGAAAACGTAAAGCAATGACATTCACCTAAAGCATTGATGCCATCAATACAAGCATTCTAATTATTTACAAGCAAAATATAGCACTACAAACGATACATTAACAATGCCGCAACAGATTAAAGTTGCCTCATTTTTCAATGAGGCAACTTTGTAAGTGCTTACAGGCGTGCTTCAACCCATTCTTCGACACTCGCCATAGCAGCAGGTAATGCGCTAGCGTCAGTACCTCCTGCTTGAGCCATGTCTGGGCGGCCACCACCTTTACCACCTACCTGACTTGCAATGTGGGAAATCAAATCCCCTGCTTTAACTTTAGCCGTCAAATCATTAGTTACCCCAACGATCATACTGACTTTATCACCACTTGTTGTTGAAAGCACGATAATCGCTGATTTCAACTGATTTTTAAGGTCATCAACCATAGTTCTCAATAACTTAGGATCAGTATCTCCTAATTGAGTGACTAACAATTTGATGCCTTTCACCTCTTTCGCTTTGCTACTTAGTGAAGCACTTTCTTGAGATGCTTGTTGATCTTTTAGTTGCACAATTTCTTTTTCGAGCTGGCGAGATTTGTCCAATGCCGCTTTTACTTTCTCGACAAGGCTATTCATATCACCTTTTACTAAGTGTGCAATTGCCGAAAGTTGCTCTGATTGATGATGAATGCTTTCAATCGCCATTGTGCCTGTCGTCGCTTCAATACGACGAACGCCTGCTGCCGTACCAGATTCACTCAAGATACGGAATAAACCAATATCTCCAGTGCGGCGCGCATGTGTACCACCACATAACTCGATAGAGAAATCACCCATACTCAGAACGCGCACGCGCTCTTCATATTTTTCACCGAACAATGCCATAGCACCTTTTGCTTTAGCGCCTTCTAAATCCATCAGCTCAGTTTCAATTTCTAAGTTTTTACGGATTTGCGCATTCACAATATCTTCTACTTGACGTAGTTGATCTTGTGTCATCGCCTCAAAATGAGAGAAGTCAAAACGCAAGTATTTATCATTAACCAGTGAACCCTTTTGAGAAACATGGTCGCCTAATACTTGGCGTAATGCCGCATGCAGTAAGTGCGTTGCTGAGTGATTTAAACGGATAGCATCACGTCTAGCGTTATCCACGAATGCAGTAATTCTATGGTTAACAACCAGCGAACCCGCTTCTACTTGACCAATATGCCCAATCGCTTGACCATATTTTTGCGTGTCCGTGACTTTAAAACTCGCGCTCTCATTATTTAAATAACCCGTATCACCGACTTGCCCACCAGACTCTGCATAAAATGCTGTTTTATCTAGTATAACTAAGCCTTCTTCACCCGCATTCAAGCTGTCTACAGGCTGGCCATCTTTATATAGTGCAGTAATAGTGGCTTGTTGCTCATCATATTGATAACCGGAGAATTCACTACGCTTATCAACTTTAATTAAAGAGTTATAATCCGCGCCAAAACCACTGGATTCACGTGCACGACGACGCTGGTCTTCCATCGCTCGCTCAAAGCCGTCTTCGTCGACTTTAATATTGCGTTCGCGGCAAACATCTGCCGTTAAATCGATTGGGAAACCATAGGTGTCATATAAGCGGAATGCAGCTTCACCATCCAGAGTATCCCCTTTCAGTGAAGCAAGTTCTTCATCTAATAATTGAAGACCGCGTTCTAAAGTACGAGCAAATTGCTCTTCTTCGGTCTTAAGAACTTTTTCAACCATAGCTTGCTGGCGTCCAAGTTCATCTGCCGCAGACCCCATGACTTTAATCAGTGGCGCAACTAATTTGTAGAAGAAGGTGTCTTTTGCACCAAGCATATAACCGTGACGAACAGCACGACGGATAATACGACGCAACACATAACCACGACCTTCGTTCGATGGAATAACGCCATCGCTAACAAGGAATGCACAAGAACGGATATGGTCAGCAATAACACGTAATGATTTGTTTTCTAAATCTGTCGCGCCAGTTGCTTTAGCTGCAGCTGCGATAAGTTCACGGAAAATATCAATTTCATAGTTTGAATTAACGTGCTGCAATACCGCAGAAATACGCTCTAAGCCCATTCCTGTGTCAACTGAAGGTTTTGGTAGAGGTTCCATTGTCCCGTCAGACTGACGGTTAAATTGCATGAACACCAAGTTCCAAATTTCAATATAGCGGTCACCGTCTTCTTCAGGGCTTCCTGGAGGCCCACCCCATATATGATCACCGTGATCATAGAAAATCTCGGTACATGGGCCACAAGGACCTGTATCACCCATCTGCCAGAAGTTATCTGACGCATATGGTGCACCCTTGTTATCACCGATACGAATAATACGCTCAACTGGAATACCAATTTCTTTATTCCAGATATCATAAGCTTCGTCATCAGTTGCGTAAACGGTCACCCATAACCTTTCTTTTGGTAAGTTAAACCATTCTTCGCTGGTCAATAACTCCCAAGCAAAACGAATAGCGTCATGCTTAAAGTAATCACCAAAGCTAAAATTGCCTAACATTTCAAAAAATGTATGGTGGCGAGCAGTATAGCCCACATTTTCTAAGTCGTTATGTTTACCACCTGCACGCACACAGCGCTGCGCAGTTGTCGCTCGGGAGTATGCTCTTTTATCCAGGCCAAGAAATACATCTTTGAACTGGTTCATCCCTGCGTTTGTGAACAATAGTGTAGGGTCATTATTTGGCACTAGTGAACTACTAGAGACCACTTGATGACCTTTTGTATGAAAAAAGTCGAGAAACGCTTGACGGATCTCAGCGGTGCTTTTACTCATATTTATCCCGATATCAAGCTGGAAACAGAATTACGAATTGTTGAGATGGAATGTAACATCACCTCTAATCAACTCTCCGATTGAAAAGTGACTGATAAGATAAAGTCTCTTTGTGCAGAAGTAAAATATAGATACATCCATTCGCAGCTTTCATTGTAAAGCGTCTAGATATTTTCTGAAAGTATGTTTATACGTTTCACTGGTGTATTTTTCCACAGAAAAACTGTTCAATAAACTATTAATGCAATAGGTGTAAAATAAAACAGGCGCCACCACATCAGTGGAGCGCCTATAAATTATCAATTAATCAATCAATTAGGTTGATATTAAAATTCTTCTGGTGTTTCTTCTTCATCAGCATCATTGATAAAGTCTGTTGCCGCACTGCTAAACTCACCGGTGTGGTTCAATAGCATTTCACGCAGTTTGGTATCAATTTCTTGAGCGACTTCAGGATGCTCTTTTAAATAATTTGTTGAATTAGCTTTACCTTGGCCAATCTTGTCACCGTTATAGCTATACCAAGCCCCAGCTTTTTCAATTAACTTGTGTTTTACACCCAAGTCAATTAGCTCACCAAAGGTATTAATACCTTCACCATACAAAATTTGGAATTCCGCTTGTTTAAACGGTGCTGCAACTTTGTTTTTTACTACTTTAACGCGAGTTTCACTACCGACGATTTCCTCGCCATTTTTCACAGCACCAATACGACGGATATCTAAACGAACAGATGCGTAGAATTTTAATGCATTACCGCCCGTTGTTGTTTCTGGGTTACCAAACATAACACCAATCTTCATACGAATTTGGTTGATAAAGATCAGTAGAGTGTTAGATGTCTTTAAGTTACCCGCTAATTTACGCATTGCTTGGCTCATCATACGAGCTGCTAAGCCCATATGTGAATCACCAATTTCACCTTCAATTTCAGCTTTCGGTGTTAACGCAGCAACGGAGTCAACGATGATCACATCAACTGCGCCTGAACGAGTTAATGCATCACAAATTTCTAGCGCTTGCTCACCTGTATCAGGTTGAGAACACAGTAAGTTATCGATATCTACGCCTAGTTTTTTAGCATAGATAGGGTCTAAAGCGTGTTCAGCATCGATGAAAGCACACGTTTTACCGCTACGTTGTGCTGCTGCAATAACTTGCAGGGTTAATGTTGTTTTACCTGAGGATTCAGGGCCGTAGATTTCAACAATACGACCTAGTGGCAAGCCACCAGCACCCAATGCAACATCAAGGGATAAGGAGCCTGTTGAGATAGTTTCAACATCCATAGAGCGATCTTCACCAAGACGCATAATGGAACCTTTACCAAATTGTTTTTCAATTTGGCCTAATGCTGCTGCAAGTGCTTTTTGTTTGTTTTCATCAATAGCCATGTTTACTCCCTAAGTGCAATGATTTGACCACTGCAAATAAAACGATTGAATTCGGTTTGTTGAAATTAATTATACTGTATAATCATACAGTATCAAGGAAATTTTTAATTTAACTGTTTTAAAAGTGTTTCAAGTATATAAGCTGTTGATTGAAAACGAACTTCATTTCTGTTTCCTTGAAACACTCTATGTTGTGTAGTGACAAATACTGTCTGGTCTGCCTGTTTTTGTGCAAAACCAAACCATACCGTACCAACAGGTTTTTCTACACTACCGCCCCCAGGGCCTGCAATCCCACTAACTGAAACAGCGAAATCTGCACAGGCTTCTTGCAAAGCACCTGTCGCCATTTCAGTCACAACTTGTTGGCTTACAGCACCATATCGCTGTAAAGATTCATCCTTAACACCGATCATCTGATGCTTTGCTTCATTACTGTATGTCACAAAGCCACGCTGAAAGTAATCTGAACTACCCGATATATCGGTTAAAACCTTAGCGACCCAGCCCCCAGTACAAGACTCTGCGGTTGTGACTGTTTTACCCTGTTCTTTCAGTTTTAGCCCAACCTGAATACTCAGTGTTTCAAGCAGCTTCTCATCTATCATGATGTTATCTACCTTTATACCATTTTTTTACGAGCACGATCCCAAACCCATAAACCCGCAATCGCAATTGCGAAGACAGCACCAAAACCAATACCCGCATTCACAACTGACAAACCTGCTTTAATTGCTAATGAGTACAAGCCTAACATAATCAGCATTGCACTATTTTCACCTAAATTTTGTACCGCAATCGCATTCCCTGCCCCAACGGTCTCCTTCCCTTTTTCTTGCAATAATGCATTCAACGGAACGACAAATAAACCGCCAAAAATACCAAGAATAATTAAAATAAAATAGGATGGAATAATATTAGTTTGCAACGAAAGTAACACCACCATTATCCCGATAATAACGCCAGCAGGGATACAACGATAAACCGTTTTTAAGGTAATAAATTTGGCAGCAAGCCCAGCACCTGCGACTATTCCCACCGCAACCATTGCATTTAGAATAGTTGGCGTTGTGTTGTCTTGTAACCCCAACGCCACAGGTACCCATGCAACGAGCAGAAAACGTAGCGTTACCCCAGCCCCCCAAAACAAGCTGGTTCCTACTAGTGAAAAACGGCTTTCTTGGTTTGCCCATAGCACGCGACAAGCACTAAAAAAAGACGTCATCAATAATTTAAGATCCCAACCTTTTCCAGGCCTCGCAGCTTGTAAGTGTGGAATGAAAAAATTCGCGATAACGGCTAATGCGTATAGTACAGCACATGTTCCCAGCGCTAAGATTAAGTTAATATCGGAAAGCATTCCGCCAACAACTGACCCCACTAAAATGGCTGCAATTGTTGAAGCTTCCATGACACCATTGGCCTTAACGAGGTTATCTCCCCCGGTCAGTTCCCCCAAAATACCGTATTTAGCTGGTGAATATGAAGCTGCGCCGATTCCCACTAACCCATAACAAAGGAATGGGTTTAGGCCAAAACAAATCCCTAATGCCCCAATAAACTTGAAGATGTTAGAAAACAGCATCACGCGTCCCTTTGAGAACCTATCTGCGATTTGCCCAACAAACGGTGCTAAAACGATGTACGTAAAAACAAACACCATTTGCAGGATAGGATGACTCCATTCAGGGTAAAATTCGGCTTTTAGCTGGGCTAATATGGCGAATAATAATGCGTTATCTGCAAATGCAGAGAGAAACTGTGAAGCAAGAACGGCTTTCATCCCTCTGCTCATTAACGGTGAATTGGAAGTACTTTCTTGCATCTTATTCATCCTTTAATGCCATTTGCTTTAATGTGACAAAATCCGTTTTACCGCTACCGAGTACTGGCAACTCTTTAACAAAACGAATATCGCGAGGAACCGCTAACTCGGTTAACCCTTTGCTTTTGGCTGCGCTAGACAATGCGCTACGGTCTAATTCTTTATCTGTTGTGAACAAAACAAGCGCTTCACCCTTACTGCTGTCTGGCTTTGTCACCACACCGTGATTTGCACTAGGAGAAAGAGAGGCCACCATTTGCTCGATACTTTCGAGGGAAACCATTTCGCCTGCAAGTTTAGCAAAACGTTTAACACGGCCTTTTATCGTACAGAAATTTTTATGATCTAATTCAACGATATCACCTGTGTCGTACCAACCTTCCTCTATTTCACCTTGTGCATTTTCAGCTTGCGGTGTTTCAAGTACGCCTGGAGCTTCAACACGCAAATACCCTTTCATGATATTTGGGCCTTTAAGCTGTAGTTTACCACCTTGTTCAATACCAGAGATTGGGATAATTCGCGCTTCCATATCGGGTAAAATCTGCCCTACAGAGCCTTCTTTCGCGGCCATAGGGACATTGATTGATACAATTGGAGCACACTCAGTTACCCCATAACCTTCAAGAATTCGGATGCCAAATTTATCAAACCAGATCTTTTTCGTTTTATCCGATAATTTTTCTGCGCCGGCAACCACATAACGCAAACGTGCAAAATCATACTGATGAGCAAACCGTGCGTAGTTACCTAAAAAGGTTGATGTCCCAAATAATACGGTACAGTTTTTGTCATAGACTAATTCAGGAATGATCCGGTAATGCAATGGGCTTGGATAAAGGAAAACTCGGCTCCCTGAAAATAGTGGGATAAATAAGCCAACCGTCAAACCAAATGCGTGAAATAGCGGCAGTGATGACATAAAGCGGTCACGAGGTGTGAAATCAGCGATCGTTTTAATTTGTTCTACGTTTGCCATTAAACTGGCATGGCTATGGACAACACCTTTGGGTGTACCTTCTGAGCCGGATGTAAATAAAACAATCGCTTCATCGGACGGTTTTCGGGGAATAATCGCTTTTTTAGGGTTAAGTAAGTGCTTAATAATCCATATTTTATCTTGCCATGTTACCGTGTCTTTTAAATCTTCAAGGTAAATCCAACTGGCTTCTGGCACTTGTTCTGGAATATGCGTTAAGTTGCCTTTTTCCAAAAACTGGCGGGAAGTAAAGACCACTTTCGCTGCAGAAGCTTTTAACGCGTTGCTAATACCATGACTGCCCGCAGTGTAATTAAGCATAGCAGGTACTCGGCCTCTCATTAAAGCGCCAAAGATCGCAGCCGCGGTGACTGTCGCATTTGGCAATAATAAGCCAACCCTTTCATTTTCATGTGTATAACGTTCGATAATACGACCAACCCCTAACGTTTTTTTCAATAGAGATTGATATGAATCCTCTTTAAATGCGATGTCTTCAATACAAGGCGTACGGCGCCCAAAAAACTGGACACTTTGAATAAACTCTTCAACTAATGTGACTTGTGGTAAACAAGACATACGAGCAGATTTCATGATTTGGTACAGGTGTTCACCCGCCAAGGCACGACGCTCTACAGCCTTAGGTGCTTCTGGCATTGGAATATCTTGTGCCGGCAAGATATGCAATGTGATCTTCGGAAACCATTTTAATGGAAAAATCCCTTTCAGACGCCCAAAGTGGCTATATTGAGCCCCTTCAATACGAATAGGCACAACTTTTGCTTCGGACTTTGCGGCCACAAACGCTGCGCCTTCGTATATTTTCATTAAAGAGCCATGAACCGAAATTCGGCCTTCTGGGAAAATAACTATCGGGCGCCCTTTTTCTACCTCTTTAACAAGATGGCGAATACCTAGAGGGTTGGCAGGATCAAGGGGGACAATATCTGCATAGGGCTTAAGCCGCTTCACCATTTTCGGTGTGGCAAATGTCGAATAAACAGCAAATACAGGTTTAACAGGCAAGAAAAGTGCAATTAATACACCATCAAGGAAAGAAACATGATTAGGTGTAATTAAGCATTTATCATGACTAAATTCTTTCGCATCACCAATAACTTGTACACGAAATAAAAATTTAAGTACTGTTTTGACTATCTTTGCCAACATAATGAGTCCCTATACTATGATTATATTTTTATATATTAGAGTGATACGTTTCTACCCTTAGTTGCGTCTATCTTACTGAGCCGCTCCCTTTACTCTAATTGGTATATTCCGAAAATACCGATGGCTTACCCTAAATACGTTTAAGTTAAATCATTAAGTTGTGTGATGATATCGTCGACTGGCTGCGCAGCATCAATAATATGGTGTGCTGTCGCGCGATAGATAGGCTCCCTTTGCTGCATCACTTCTTCAATTTCTTCAACTAAAGATTTCCCCGTCAAGCTTGGCCGCTGATCTGCTTGTGGCTCTGCAGCAAGGCGTTTTGCTAAAACTTCAGGATTGGTATTTAAATAAATAACGGTGCCGTTATTACGCATAATTTGCTGATTTTCTTCTGCGAGAACAAGCCCCCCACCAGTTGAAACAATCATATCGCTTTGCGTAATCGACTTAAGGACGTCAGTCTCTAACTGGCGAAAGTAATCCCAACCGTGCTGTTCAACAATTTCAGCAATACTTTTTCCGGCTTTTTCTAAAATCAATTTATCTGTATCAACAAATTGATAACCTTTAGATTCTGCAAACTTTTTACCAATTGTGGTTTTACCCGCACCTCTTGGACCGATAATGTAAAACATTAAATTTCATCCCATCATCATAAATACTAAGCAATACTAACTACAAATTTGCTTATGATAAATTGCCTAATTTGGCAAACAAAAAAAGAAAGCCACACAAGTGTGGCTATCTCATCATTTTTACTCTTTATGGACGACTTAAAAAGTCGCCATATCCGATCCATTTATACGTTGTCAGCGCATCTAACCCCATAGGGCCACGTGAATGTAATTTCTGCGTACTCACGGCAACCTCTGCGCCTAAACCGAACTGCCCACCATCGGTAAAACGAGTACTTGCATTAACATATACCGCTGCTGAATCTACACACTGAACAAAATAGTCAGCTTGATGGATAGACTCTGTCAAAATAGCATCAGAATGTGCGGTGCCATACTGGCGAATATGGTCGATAGCTGCATCAATATCATCAACAATTTCGACGTTAAGATCCAGTGATAGCCATTCATCAACAAGGTTTTCAGGTTTTACATCAACAACTTTTGCTGGGCCTTGTTTTAGCAATGGAAGCGCTTTCTCACTTGCATGTAGTGTAACTTGTTGCTGCGCCATTTTGTCACTTAAAAACGGTAAAAACTCATTCGCAATCTCTTTATGGACTAATAATGTTTCAAGTGAATTACAGGCACTTGGGCGCTGAACTTTTGCATTAATAATCACGTTAATGGCTTTATTAAAATCCACCGATTTATCAACAAATGTATGGCAAACGCCAATTCCACCCGTAATGACCGGGATCGTTGATTGCTCACGGCATAATTTATGCAAACCCGCACCACCACGAGGGATTAGCATATCGACGTAGCGATCTAATTTGAGTAATTGCGCGACTAATTCACGGTCTGGGTTATTGATAGCTTGTACTGCATCTGCTGGTAGCCCGCTATTTTCCAATGCTTTTTGAATAACTTCCACCACCGCGAGGTTAGTATGATGAGTCTCTTTCCCGCCACGTAAAATAACCGCATTACCTGTTTTTAAACATAACGAAGCCACATCTACGGTCACATTAGGGCGAGCTTCATAAATAACACCAACAACCCCTAGTGGGACACGACGACGTTGCAAATTTAAACCGCTATCCAATTGGCTTCCATCGATGATTTGCCCAACAGGATCCGCTAATTGGCATACTTTTCTGACATCATCAGCAATACTTTTTAAACGCTCTGGCGTCAATAATAAGCGGTCTTGCAGCGCTTCAGTCATACCGCTTTCTTTTGCCTGCGCCATGTCTTTTTGATTCGCTGCAAGTATAACTGCATTGTCTTTTTCTAGTAGATCAGCAATTTGTAATAGTGCTGCATTTTTTTGTTTGGTGCTTAACTGAGCTAATTGCCACGAAGCAACCCTTGCCGCCTTACCCATTGTTTCTAACATAATTAACTCACTATCATATCATCACGATGAACGGCCACAGAACCGTGTTCATAACCAAGTATTTTGCTGATTTCTTGTGAATGGTGCCCCGCAATCATTCTAAGTGCATCACTATTATAGTGGCTGACCCCATGAGCAAGGTCTTTTCCTGCCATATTACGAATACGGATCACAGCACCTCGAGAGAAATCACCTTCAATTTTCTGAATACCTTTTGGCAATAACGAGCTGCCTTTTTCCATGATCGCCAGTTGTGCACCATCATCAATATACACATCCCCAGCGGCTGGAGCGCCGAAAATCCAACGTTTACGATTTTCCATTGGGTTTTTTTGCCCATAAAAACGGGTGCCAACAGGAAGGTTTTCAATAACCGCATTAATAACATCCGGTTTATTTCCAGCAGCAATGATAACATCAATCCCTGCACGGCCTGCGACATCTGCCGCTTGCAGTTTAGTTGCCATTCCACCGGTTCCTAACCCACTGACGCTTCCCCCCGCCATTTCACGAAGTTCATCATTAATACCATATACTTCGGGGATCAATTTTGCGTTTGGATTACTGCGTGGATCGGCATCATATAAGCCTTCGATATCAGTCAGTAATAACAGTTTGTCAGCATCACCGAGGATCGCAGCCAAAGCAGATAGATTGTCATTATCACCGACTTTTATTTCCGCGGTAGCAACGGCATCATTTTCATTGATAACTGGAATAATTCCGTTATCTAACAGTGCTTGCAAGGTATCTCGTGCATTTAAGAAACGTTCTCTGTCTTCTAAATCGGCTCGTGTCAGTAACATTTGTCCGATATGAATGCCATAAATGGAGAATAACCGTTCCCATAACTGAATCAGACGACTTTGACCGACCGCCGCAAGCAACTGTTTAGATGCTATGGTAGCCGGCAGTTCGGGGTAATTTAAATGTTCGCGACCTGCGGCAATTGCCCCAGAAGTCACAATAATAATACGATGCCCTTTTTCATATTGCTGCGCGCACTGCCTAACCAACTCAACAATGTGAGCTTGATTTAAACGGCGCGAGCCCCCTGTTAATACACTGGTCCCTAATTTAACCACCAGCGTCTGGCTATTTTTCATCATTTTTCTGCCATTAGGATTAATAAACCAAAAAGTAGGTATCATTTTTATCAGGAGAAGCGCGTTATGCCAACAGGCATAACGCAAAATTCAACAAAAGTTGGTTTAAAACAAATTTATGCGCTTAATTCCAGTTTTAATTCTGCCATTAGCGGGGAGGGAAAGAGGCTCAACTCAAGTTCAGATAATTGTTTAACAAGGGCTTGATGAAAAGACACTAAATTTTGCTCAGTCGCCTCAATGGTTGCTGCATCTTTTAAGGTTTTAACTTGCCAGCTACCATGGCTATTGTATAGGCCAAAATGATAAGTAAATTCAAAGCCTTTATCAGTTGCAACCAATTTTAACCACCACCCCCAAAATTCACGTTTTTCTGGAGCAATATTTGCATTTACACAAACAACAAGGCTATCAAATATATAACAACCATTTAAACATTGTTTTTCACGTAAATAAGGTCCTATCGTAGCAAACTTCTTTAAATACTTTCCATTTGAGTAATCAGTCGGTAAAGCCATGTTAAGGATCTCCTTCTTGGGAAGATCCCTTTTTAACAAATGGGAAAAAATAAGCAAGTTATTAAATAAAATTAAAGTATTTTTGCTTTTAACCAATTGGTAGTTTCACTTAATGCCTTTTCAAAATTAGCAAAAACAGGCTTGCTTGGTAAAATTATCGTGTCAGCATCCATCGATGAACGTCGAATTAAATCAGATTCCGCTTTAGGGCTATAAATATCATCTTTAAGGCTAACCGATAACATTGGAACTTGATTACGTTTCCCTAAAAGCCCCTGATTTTTAAGTGAATAACAGCTTAATTCATGGCGTAAAGCAGAACCATCAACTTGATAAATACCCAAGCGACTGGCGAACACATCCAAAACCATCCGAGGAATATCTTGCTGATATTTTTCTTCATGCAATAAACTGTGCACAATTGGCCCTATGACAGCGACTGCTTTAATCTTATCAGGGCACATATAAGCCAATCTTAATGCTATATTTGCGCCAAAACGCATGCCCACAATGCCAAAACGCGTATGGTCAATCCAAGCAATATCCCCTAGTTGGCGAACGATTTGCTCATGTAACGTGCTTGTTTCCTGGGTCAGTTTTTGCTTAACAGAATAACCAATGGATGGCATGTCCAGTGTTAGCATCGCAATACCAAGAGGTTCAAGGTAGTCACGAAAATAGCGACAAAAATCAATTTGTAAGCTATCTAACATACCGCAGACCATCACCGTCGGGTAAGGCCCTTGACCCTGTGAAGGGATATGTAGAAAGCCGCAGACTTCTTTTCCACCATCAACTTTAAATGGAATTTTCTTTAAGCGGTATTGAGAAAATTTCGCTGCGCTATCATAAGCTTTACAAGCCAGCAAAATAGCTTGGTCAGCAAGCTCATCGCCCTTAATAAATGGGTAAGCAGCAATGCTGTACAAGTTAGCTGAACGTAACCAAGCATCCCCTGCCTCTGCACCTTTCTCAAACTCTAATGCTTTTTGCTGCCAATGCATGGCTTGCTGGGACCATTCGAAACACCAGTTTCCGCGCCGGTTGCCAATGACCGTATCCAATAAGTTATCATTACTGCGCTCGGCATCAGAGATAGCAATGCGGCTCAGTACTTCTTCAATTTCTAAGGCGTCGATCCCTCGCCAAATCCACATTAAGCGGTTGATCATACGATACCACCCCGCATGATGAGACCCGCTTAACACGCTATGTTCTTTGATTTGAGAAATGGTTTGAGATGAATAAGAGACTAGTGTTGACGTTTCAACTTGCCTGACTTTAGGTTTGAAAAGTTTTTCTGAAAGGTTTTGCTGAGTCATCCCTATTTCCTTGTCTATCAGAGTTGAACTTGGCCAAAAAATAAAGGGAATGCAAAAATGCATTCCCCAAATTATATCGCGTTTAGCTTAAAAATTTTAGGTATTAATGTGTTCTTGCAATCAATAAAGTCGATAATACTTTATAATAACAATGTTTTTTCACCTAAAACTCGCCTGAAACACCGATTTATTTATCTTGTTCACACAATGGTTTAACAAAAACGACACCCATATCCCATGGCTGTTCAATCCATGTGTCTTGTGGGATATCCACAACGTAATCATCAACTAATGGACGACCTGCTGGTTTTGCGAAAATAGTCACAAAGTGCGCTTTAGGGTACATATCACGAATAGCTTGTGCTGTACCGCCAGTATCAACGAGGTCATCAATCACAATATAGCCTTCACCATCACCTTCGGCGCGTTTAATCACGGTTAATTCGCGCTGGTTGTCATGGTCATAGCTAGAAATACAAACGGTGTCAACGTTACGAATACCAAGTTCGCGTGCGAGAAGTGCACCAGGAACAAGGCCACCACGGCTAACCGCGATAATACCAGTCCATTGCTCTACTGGTAATAAACGTTGTGCGAGTTTACGGGCATGTATTTGCAACATATCCCACGTTACGACATATTTTTCGCTCATATAATTCGGGTCCCGACTGCTGAGTAAATCTGAAATGTGTCTTGCGGAAAAAAGGTTGCGCGAGATTATAGTGATTTGGGCGGTTAAAAACCAGCAAAAAGCGTCATTCGTCATTAATTATTATCATTTACACTGTCCATTGCTCAAAAGAAAGTGTTATCCTGAGTTTATCAGCAATGCATCATTTAATTTTGCATATCAAGCTAGTAACTAACATAACTCAACTAAAAATCTCTGAGGTAATTTGAGTTGCTCGGTCAATAAAACTAGTGATGCCATACCCCAAGGAAATTAAATATTTTCCCTAAATAATTTGGGTTGTGGCTAGGCGGCAAATGAGAAAATCCCTAGGAGCATGCATAAGTATGTGGCTAGGGTTTACGAGTGAAGCCAACAACACTACAACTCAAAATATGACGGGAAAAGGAGAAAAACGTGTCTGAACTTGCTACATTATCCCCCCAACCGCTATGGGACATCTTCGCTAAAATCTGCTCTATCCCACACCCTTCATACCATGAAGAGGCCTTAGCAGCGCATATTGTTGATTGGTCTAAACAAAAGGGCTTTCACGTTGAACGCGATGAAGTGGGCAATATTCTGATCCGTAAACCTGCAACACCTGGTTATGAAAACCGCAAAGGAGTTGTTTTACAAGCTCACTTAGACATGGTGCCACAAAAAAATAACGACACGGTGCATGACTTTAAAACAGACCCAATTCGTCCATATGTTAATGGAGAGTGGGTCACTGCTGAAGGAACCACATTAGGCGCTGATAACGGCATTGGTTTAGCTTCTGCATTGGCGGTTCTTGCTGATGATAGTGTTGAACATGGCCCAATGGAAGTTCTCCTGACCATGACCGAAGAAGCCGGTATGGAAGGTGCCTTTGGCTTGAAAGCAGGCTGGTTGCAAGCAGATATTCTGATTAACACCGACTCTGAAGAAGAAGGTGAAATTTACATGGGTTGTGCTGGTGGTGTTGATTTTACAACCACATTTGACCTAACTCGTGAAGCCTTACCACAAGGCTATAAAACCTTCACAATGACCCTAAAAGGCTTAAAAGGTGGGCACTCAGGTGGTGATGTACATTTAGGCTTAGGTAATGCCAATAAGCTGCTAGCGCGTTTTCTGGCAGGGCACGCAGAAGATTTAAGCCTAAAATTATTAGATTTCAGAGGCGGTACTGTCCGTAATGCTATTCCTCGTGAAGCCTATGCCGTTATCGCTGTTCCAGCAGACAAAGTTGCTGAATTAACGGCATTAAGAGCACGTTATGAAGATATTCTGAAAAACGAATTAGCTGTCGTCGAGCCTAACCTTGTTCTACTGCTAGACGAAGCACAGAGTGAGTTAAAAGCGCTTTCTGATGACTGCCAAAAACGTTTTGTTTTCTTCTTAAATGCTGCGCCAAATGGTGTAATTCGCATGAGTGATGTTGCCATTGGCGTGGTTGAAACATCACTTAACGAAGGCGTTGTACGACTAACTGAAGATAAAGCAGAAATTATCTTTCTTGTTCGTTCTCTTATCGATAGCGGCAAAAACTACGTTGTTAACATGCTGACCTCTATCAGTAAATTAGCACAAGCCCAATACCGAGCGGAAGGCAGCTACCCAGGTTGGCAGCCAGATGCAGACTCACCAGTGATGCATTTAGTTAGCGATACCTACAACAAACTGTTTGGTAAAATCCCTAATGTGATGGTGATCCACGCAGGCCTTGAGTGTGGCTTATTCAAAAAACCTTACCCAGACATGGATATGGTTTCTATTGGGCCAACCATTCGTGGGGCACACTCCCCTGATGAGCGTGTGCATATTGCAAGTGTTGGTGAGTATTGGAAATTATTAACTGCGGTTTTAAAAGCAATTCCAGTTAAAGAATAAACAACTAATTAATTGCAAATCAAACACCTATCATACGATGGGTGTTTTTTTATAATTCAAGTAATAGTTGTCTTTCAAGCTGTGGGCTTTGTAGCATCACATGTAAGCCAACTAACCGAACACCACGCCCTAGGCGCCGATTATCCCAAACTTGTTTCGCTATTTGCACCAAATCCTGTTTATTGAGAACTGGATATACGTGTTCTTGTGTGGTTTGCTGGAAGTCTGCAAATTTAAATTTCACACCTTGGCGAGCAATGCGTAGGTCAGGTTTTACCTTCGCCAAACGCCGTTGGAGTTCATCATATAATTTATCAAGCAACAGCAAACAATCCCCCCACTGGTCAATATCCACAGCAAACGTACGCTCAACCCCCACCGACTTTCTCAGCCTATCAGGGTTAATAGCTCGCTCATCGATACCATGGCAACGCTCCCAAAGTACCTGTCCAAATTTACCCATGCTTTTAATCAATTCAACAACATCATATTTTTGGACATCCGCACAAGTCATCAACCCCATATCCGCTAATTTTTGGGCTGTTACCTTACCCACCCCAGGAATTTTTTTTAGAGGCAAGTTAAGAACAAATTGATCGATATTTTGCGGTGTGATTACGAATTGACCATTGGGTTTATTCATATCTGAAGCGATTTTCGCCAAAAACTTTATTGGCGCTATCCCCGCTGAAGCGGTTAATTGCAGTTCATCAAAGATTTGCTGGCGAATAGCCTCTGCGATTAACGTTGCAGAGCCGTGCAATTGTGTGCAATCCGTAACATCCAAATAAGCTTCATCAAGAGAAAGGGGCTCTATGAGGTCCGTATAGCGTGCAAATATCTTTTGAATATGCAAAGAGGTTTCTTTATAAAGTGCCATATGCCCAGGAACAACTTTCAAATGCGGGCAAAGCTTAAGTGCAATTGCTGTGGACATAGCACTGTGAACACCGTAGCGACGGGCTTCATAATTTGCAGTGCTAATAACGCCTCGACGATTTGCGCTTCCACCCACCGCAATAGGCACATTGCGAAGGCTTGGATCGTCCCGCATTTCTATCGCTGCATAAAAGCAGTCCATATCAATATGAATAATTTTACGCACGAGTTAACCCTGCCAATCAAACACCTGATTAAATATACAGTGTATTTGCTAGCCATGCAATCATTGTTACATCACCATAAAACTGATGAACAGGGTGCTAACTTAATGATAACTAGGTAATTCATCATATTGCAATAATCATCTGCCAAGCTATCCAATTAAAGACTCTACTTAAAGTTAGTCTTAAAAATAAGTGTTAATACTTACTTTTAAACAAAAAAGTAATAGAAAGAGTTGTTTTACCAACGACAATACCTTGAAAACTATCTATGGATTATATCTATGGCAATTATATCAACATCAAAATATGTTAATTTTATGGCAACTCTCATAATACTGTTTGC
This sequence comes from Providencia sp. PROV205, assembly GCF_028479505.1. Taxonomy (NCBI): domain Bacteria; kingdom Pseudomonadati; phylum Pseudomonadota; class Gammaproteobacteria; order Enterobacterales; family Morganellaceae; genus Providencia; species Providencia sp. PROV205. The sequence continues at coordinate 39,266 of NZ_JAMPNU010000025.1, forward strand.
TAGCCAGACAGCTTTTGCACTATCCCCTAAAATTGTTGCGCATCGAGCAGGAACTGCGGATGCCCCTGAAAATACGCTTTACGCTATTGATTTAGCGATTAAAAATAAGTCAGATGCGATTTGGATAACCGTACAATTAAGTAAAGACAATCAATTAGTTTTATATCGACCAAGCAAACTGAATGAACTAACCGATAAAAAAGGTAAAGTATCCGCATACAACGCTGAGCAACTAAACCAAATCAATGCGGCTTATCAATTTAGCCAAAAACATAATCAACAGTTTCCTTTGCAGAAAACCACGATTAGTACGTTAAAAACTATTTTGCAAGAATATCCGAATACAACTTTCTATGTTGACCTGAAATCACCTGATGCAGACCCTAACATTCAAGCAGAAGCTATTCTTAATCTATTGAAAGAGACAAATAGTGTTAATCGAGTACGTTTTTATTCAACTAATGACGCATTTTTAAATGCACTGAAAACTCTTGAGCCTAAATTACAGTTATTCGAAAGCCGAGATGAAACTCGCACTATACTGGCAAATAGTGTGATAAGTCATCAATGTCCTATGGAAAATCATGAATCTGAAACCCGTTGGTTCGGTTTTGAATTACATCGAAAAATTGAAGTTGTTGAAAAATACACTTTAGGTGAAGCCCGTTCACCTGCGGTTATTTCATGGGATAAAGAAGCTATTGATTGTTTTAGAAAAAATGGTAATGCTTATATCATTGTTTTTGGTGTTAATAATGAAAGTGACTACCAACTCGCAAAAGAAATTGGTGTTGATGCTGTAATGGTTGACTCACCTAAAGCATTTAAAAAATAATATACTTCAATATAAAAACTAAGTTATTTCAATAATAGCTTAGTTTTTAACTTACATTATTTAAAATAATCATTTTATTTTATTACATAATAACAAGTTATATTAAGCCACGTCCGTAAGATTAAATAGTATAATGCTCTTCATAGCGACCTTAGCCAACAATACTGTTAGCTAAGGTATATAAATTAAGAGTTGAATTATATAATTCGGTTTTTATTGAGCAGTTTTTTACGTGCTTCTTCGCGTGCCATGCGTTTCTTACGCGCATCACAAGGTTCGGGACAATCACACACTTTTTCAACACCAATACTGCTTAACCCACCGCAGCTACCTTGAATACTCTTACGTTTAATAATATACCCAAGTGACATGCCTAAAAAGGCCAACAAAAACAGTGCAAAGGCTGCAATGAAAATATTAAGCATTTTTTTGTCCTCCCACAACTACTGTTTTTTGGTTAAAAACGGTTCGAATGCCTTAGTATAACGCTCTTCAAAACCTTTATCTGTCTTAACAATCATGAAAACAGGAATATTCATTTTTTCAGCTAAAGCAAAGCCAGCTTCAGGCCCCAAAACATTTAGCCCTGTAGATAAGCCATCAGCACTCATGCAATTTTCTGCAATCACCGTAATAGAAACTAAATTATGAGTGATTGGTTTTCCTGTTTTCGGGTCAATCGTATGGGAAAAACGAACGCCATCTTGCTCGAAATAATTACGGTAATCTCCTGATGTAGCGATAGAACGGTCACCCGGTTCAATGACCTCTTGTGCTGTTTGGCTTGCCCCATCCGCTGCAGGTTTTTCTATTGCAATACGCCATGGCACTTCTTTACCATTTGTTCCTTTCGTACGTACTTCACCACCGATATCAACCATATAATTATTGATACCCAATGATTCTAAATATTCAGCAACAACGTCGACACCATAACCTTTAGCAATTGAGGAGAGGTCAACGTACAGCTCAGGGATTGTTTTAATTAGGTTATTATCTTGAACAGCAAGTTTTTCGATACCAACCCAAGCGCTACGCTTAGCTAATTCCTCATCCGAAGGTGCTTTAGTCACTCTTCCTTCAGGACCGAAACCCCATAAATTAACTAAAGGGCCAACCGTTACATCTAATGAACCACTTGTCAGCTTATTAATTTCAATCGCTTTTTTAACCACTGTTGCCGTTGCAGCAGATACAGGGAATGGTGTATTCACTTCTTTAAATTGGTTAAAACGACTTAATTCTGAATCTGGGCGATATGTTGACATTTGGTCGTTAACTTCTTCCAGACGTTTATCTATTTCAGCTTGAATAGCTTCAGGCTTTGGCTCCGAAGAGTCTGTAACATATTTAACCGAATAGTACGTGCCCATCGTTTGCCCCTGAAGATTCTGCTGTTCAGGTCCACCACAGGCAGTAAGAAACAGAGCCGCAACAAATAGCAGTATTGGGGTATAGATTCTTTTACTTAGCATAATTTTCTCCGCGTCAATCATGAGCGCATTTTGTTAAGGTCGCCCAGACTATTAACACACTTTACATCGTCACCCATGCAGAGAATGTTCCAGTCAAAATAATTATAAATCTATCGATTAAGCGCTAGCTAATTAGCACTTAATCGATTTACTAAAATCACAAAGAGGGAAAATATTTTCCCTCTTTAAAGTATTACTGTCTACTGACTTTAATAAATCTAATAAAATCAGCTAAGTTGCTTAACCACCGAAGTCATCCAATAAGATATTTTCATCTTCAACACCGAGGTCTTTCAACATTTTAATCACAGCAGCATTCATCATTGGAGGCCCACACATATAGAACTCACAATCTTCTGGCGCCGGATGGTCTTTTAAGTAGTTTTCATATAAAACATTATGAATGAAACCTGTATAACCATTCCAATTATCTTCAGGCATAGGATCAGAAAGCGCTACATTCCATGTAAAGTTTTCATGTTCGGCTGCAAGTTGGTCAAAATCTTCTGTGTAGAACATCTCGCGGACTGAACGCGCACCATACCAGAAACTGATCTTACGTTTAGAATCTAAGCGACGCAGTTGGTCAAATATGTGAGAACGCATTGGTGCCATTCCCGCACCACCACCGATAAACACCATTTCTGCTTCCGTTTCTTTAGCAAAGAATTCACCAAACGGCCCAGAAATCGTCACTTTATCCCCTGGCTTTAATGACCAAATATAAGAGGACATAATTCCTGGTGGAACATCAGGGTTACGAGGTGGAGGTGTAGCAATACGCACGTTTAGCATGATGATGCCATGCTCTTCCGGGTAGTTTGCCATTGAGTAAGCACGAACCGTTGGCTCTTTAACCTCAGACACATAACGGAACAGGTTAAATTTATCCCAATCTTCACGATACTCTTCCGGCACATCAAAATCTTCATATTTGACGACATGTTCCGGGCATTCAATTTGAATAAAGCCACCCGCACGGAAAGGAACAACCTCGCCCTCTGGGATTTTCAATTTTAGCTCTTTAATGAAAGTAGCTTTGTTATCATTAGAAATAACTTCACACTCCCATTTCTTCACACCAAAAATTTCTTCTGGAAGCTCAATTTTTAAATCTTGTTTAACGTTGACCTGACACGCTAATCGGCAACCTTCTTTTGCTTCACGTTTGTTGATGTGTGAAAGCTCAGTTGGCAGAATATCACCACCGCCTTCTTTGATTGTCACACGGCACTGACCACAAGAGCCACCACCACCGCACGCTGATGAAACAAAAATACCTTGGTTTGATAACATGCCTAACAGCTTGTCACCTGCTGGAGCTTCAAAGCTTTTGTCTGGATCGCCATTAACTTCAACTTTGATGTTCCCTGTGTTGACTAGCTTGGATTTTGCAAACAGGATTAAACCTGTCAGCACCAAGACAATCAGGGTAAACATCACGACACCTAAAATAATAATTTCCATGAATTCTTCTCGCCTTTATAGCTGCACACCGGAGAAGGACATAAAGCCCAATGCCATTAAACCGGTTGTCACAAAGGTGATACCTAACCCTTTTAGACCCGATGGAATATCTGAGTACTTCATCTTCTCACGGATAGCCGCCAGCAATACGATTGCGAGCATCCAACCGATCCCCGAACCGAACCCATACACGACCGATTCGCTAAAGTTATAATCACGCTGAGCCATGAAAGAAACACCACCGAAAATGGCACAGTTAACGGTAATCAATGGCAAAAAGATACCTAACGCGTTATACAGTGATGGGAAGTAGCGATCTAAAATCATTTCAAGGATCTGAACTAACGCGGCAATAACCCCGATAAAAGTGATGAAGTTCAAGAAGGATAAGTCGATACCTTCCGCAATCGCACCATCACGTAATATCAAGTTGTATACCAAGTTATTGGCTGGAACAGAGATCCCAAGAACTACCGTTACAGCAATACCCAGTCCAAAAGCGGTTTTTACATTCTTCGACACCGCAAGGAAAGTACACATTCCCAAGAAAAACGCTAATGCCATATTTTCAATAAAAATGGCTTTAACAAACAGGCTAATATAATGTTCCATGTTATTAGTCCTTCTCTATCTGAGCTGGTTTTAGAGTACGTAATCCCCAAATCAGCATACCAATGATAAAGAATGCACTTGGCGCGAGGAGGAACAAGCCATTTGGCATGTACCAACCACCGGTTTGTAGTGATTCAAAAACTGTGATGCCAAACAATTTGCCGGAACCAAATAACTCACGGAAAAAGCCGACTAAAATAAGGATCACACCATAACCTAGACCATTACCAATACCGTCCATGAAGCTTTCAATTGGTGGCGCTTTCATTGCATAAGCTTCAGCACGCCCCATTACGATACAGTTAGTAATAATCAAGCCAACAAATACAGAAAGTTGTTTTGATATTTCATAGGCATATGCACGTAAAATTTGGTCAACCACAATAACTAAAGATGCAATGATCGCCATTTGAACGATAATACGTACACTGCTCGGAATATAGTTCCTGATAAGTGAAATAAAGAAGTTAGAAAATGCCGTCACTAAGGTTACAGCAATCGTCATAACGAGTGCGGTTTCTAACTTCGTTGTCACTGCAAGTGCAGAACAAACCCCTAATACCTGTAAGGCAATCGGGTTGTTATCAAATAGCGGCCCAAGTAGGACGCGTTTTACTTCTTTTGAATCAGCCATTATTCAGCGCTCCTTCACGTACTTTTTTCAGGAACGGACCAAAACCGTTATCCCCTAACCAGAAATCAAACATATGTTGGATCCCGTTTGATGTTAGAGTCGCACCTGAAAGGCCGTCGATACCGAATGGGTTATCTGTAGCACCACCGCGCACGATTTTAATTGCCGGAACCCCCTGTTCATTGAACAGTTTTTTACCAGGCCATTGCGCTTTCCACTGAGGATTATCAACCTCACCACCCAGACCTGGGGTTTCACCATGTGCGTAGTAAGTAATACCACGAGAGGTGACACCATCTACATCAACCGCAATAAAGGCATACATCACAGACCACAAGCCAGAGCCGTAAACAGGTAAAATAATTTGTGATACTTTCCCTGTTTCATCTTTAACCAAATAGATTTCAGCGCTATTGGCACGACGGCGGATTTTTGCAATATCCTCTGCTGGAGATAATGCAATACTCGTTTCTTCACTACGTAGCTCGTTATTTAAGTCATAACGGCTAGTGCTATCAGACAATTCATTAGTTTTAAAATTCAAAAGCTTAGGCTCGATACGTTCCTTATATACACTTTGAATTTCCTCAGCAGTCATTTTAGGTTGTAGCAAACCTGCCACACTTAAAATATTACGTTGAGTATCTAACTGAATCTGCTCTTGCTGCTGTGGTTTTAAACCAACGGCAGCCCCTGCGACGACAATTGAGCACACTAGGCAAAGAATAAAAACGACTAGAAATGTTCTGCCGACGCTATCGTTATTAATTGGTTTTTCATTAGCCACGAGCTTTTCTCCGCTTAATATTTGCTTGAACGACCAGATAGTCAAACAGAGGAGCAAACAGGTTGGCGAATAGGATAGCCAGCATCATCCCTTCGGGATAAGCTGGGTTAACAACCCTGATAAGAACACACATTACGCCGATCAGAATACCGTACGCCCATTTACCTTTGTCTGTGAATGACGCTGATACTGGGTCTGTCGCCATAAAAATCATACCAAATGCGAAGCCGCCGAGTACCATGTGCCACCACCATGGCATGGCAAATAATGGGTTGGTATCAGAGCCAATAGCATTGAATAGGTAAGACATTGCAATCATGCCGACCATCACACCAGCAACAATACGCCATGATGCGATGCGGAAGAACATGATAAGAGCACCACCAATAAACAGCATCAGTGTTGACACTTCACCAATTGAACCTGGCATGTTACCTAAAAAAGCTTGCATCCAAGTAATCGGCTCATGAGTCACCGTGTTCATTAGCGCATGCTCACCACCTGTTGCCCATTGTGATAATGGTGTTGCACCAGAGAAGCCATCTGCAGCTGTCCAAACTAAGTCACCTGATATTTGAGCAGGGTAAGCAAAGAATAAGAAAGCACGACCCGCTAATGCCGGGTTTAAGAAGTTACGCCCAGTACCGCCAAAAATTTCTTTCGCGACAACAACCCCGAAAGTAATACCTAATGCAGCCTGCCATAAAGGAATGGTTGGCGGCACAATCAAGGCAAATAGAATCGAGGTAATAAAGAAGCCTTCGTTTATTTCATGGCCGCGGATCATGGCGAATAACACTTCCCAGAAACCACCGACTAAGAAAACGACTGCATAAATAGGCAGGAAATACACTGCACCCAGCAGCATTTTACTTCCCCACCCTGCATCCATCGAAAGTGATGCGCCTAAAAACTGTGCTAAGCTATAATGCCAATCACTTGCGAGAACTTGCTGTAACTCAGCTCCGCTATATAATTGGTGCAAAGCTGGGATAGCTTGGTTACCAACGTTATACATTCCCCAGAACATCGCCGGGAAAACCGCTAGCCATACCAATATCATCATACGTTTCAGGTCGATGGTATCCCTGACATGAGAACGCCCTTTTGTTACCGTACCCGGCGTGTAAAAAACAGTCGAAACTGCTTCAAATAACGCATAGTATTTTTCTAGCTTTCCACCGGGCTCAAAATGGTGCTCATACTTTTCAAATAAATTTTTCAGACCCATGGAATCACCCTTCTAGCTCAATCTTGGTCAGAACATCACGTAGCACCGGACCATATTCATATTTCGCTGGGCAAACGTAGGTACATAAACCTAAATCTTCTTCGTCCAACTCTAAACAGCCCAATTCTTGTGATGTGTCAGTGTCTCCAGCAAGGAGATCGCGCAATAAATGAGTGACCATGATGTCGAGAGGCATGACTCGCTCGTAGTTACCAATTGGTACCATCGAACGTTCGCCACCGTTCATTGTCGTTGTAAAATTAAAGCGTTTATTTTTCAGGAAGTGCCCGATTGTGGTACGAGTAATCGTAAATTTATTAACACCTGGCATAATCCAGCCAAATAATTCTTTATCGCGACCCTCGGCTAACACTGAGACTTGATTATGAAAACGACCAAGATAGTGATGGGTATCATCGCATGTCACGCCCCAAAGGACTGAACCCGAAATAATACGGTTTTCACCTGCTTTAAGCTGACCTTGTGTTAGTTCATATAAATCAGCACCTAGGCGAGTACGCAGAAGACGAGGCTTTTCAACTTGTGGCCCTGCTAATGAAATCACGCGGTCTGTGTAAAGGTGACCCGTAACAAATAGCTTACCAATAGCGATTACATCTTGGTAATTAAGGCTCCAAACTTTTTTCTTAATACTGACCGGTTCCAAGAAATGGATATGAGTTCCCGCTAAACCAGCAGGATGCGGCCCTGTAAATTGGGTATAAGAAATTTGGTTATGAGCCGCATTCTTCGGTAAGTCTCCCTCTCCATGACACACATGGATTTTACCTTCCGTTAAGCGACTTAAAACCAAAAGCCCATCGTTAAATGCTTGTTCTTGCTCTTGAATAACTAAAACAGGATCCGCTGCAAGTGGGTTAGTGTCCATTGCAGTGACAAAAATAGCGATAGGTGACGAACCAGGCTGTGGTGAACGGCTAAATGGACGCGTTCTTAAAGATGTCCACATACCCGATTTTATCAAATTATCTTCAACTTGCTGTTGAGTTAACGTTGATAGCTCATCACGAGTATAAGCTGCAAAAGTTTCTTGTTCGTCACCATCAATTTCGATGACAACGGATTGAAGCACACGACGCTCACCACGATTAATAGCAATAATTTGACCGCAGGCTGGGCTTGTAAACAAAACCCCTGGGTTCTTTTTATCTTCAAAAAGAACCTGTCCTTTAACTACACGCTCACCTTCTTTAACCAGCATCGAAGGACGCATTCCGACATATTCTTCACCTAGCACAGCTACGTGTTGAATTTTCGGGCCGTCTTCTATCACTTGGGCTGGCTCACCTGCGATAGGAAGGTTGAGGCCTTTTTTAATTTTAATCATAAGATCTGCACAAGTTTATCAGTTAAACCCTAAGCTAACGATTCAGCAATGAATGATAGCGACTCATTAAATAAAAAATAGCTCAAGTAATAGTCATCACTTAAGCAGGTATTCTCACATAATTGTTACTAAATTTTATCTTCTGCCAACCATAATTTTATCAGTTCCCACTCTCTATGTCCGGCTATAGAAGTGACATAGTTCAAGCAAATTGCATTAATATTTAAATTTTTCTGTTAACAATTCGTTATTATCGATGCTTAAGCTCATATTTATCGACCAATGTTTAATTTTTAAGCAATAAAGGTTCATTTAAAAACTATTAACAAACTATATTAATTTTCGATTTACTCGTCTAAAATGCATAAAATATGTACTCTTTTTGTTCAATAACATTTTCGTGATATGGCTTAGATATGAAATTAAGTAAATTTTTTAGTGCAATTTTTTTATTTATACTCATATATTCCCCTGCTATTCAGGCGAGTAACTATTCATTTCTACTTAATAATAACGTATCTGATAACCCAAATTCATCTATTTTTATTCAAATATTTAAGCAAGAAGGTTTATTAGAACTCTATCAAAAAACGCCATCAGGAAAATATAAACTGTCGAAAACTTACCCAATTTGTAAATTCTCTGGCGGGCTAGGTCCCAAAAAGATTGAAGGTGACCTAAAAAGCCCAGAAGGATTTTATCAAATTACAACAGAACAGCTCAATCCTAACAGTCGGTATTACCGATCTATCAATATCGGTTTCCCTAATGAGTTTGATAAGGCACAAGGCTATAACGGTAGCTACCTTATGATCCATGGCAGTTGTGTTTCAGTTGGGTGTTATGCCATGACGGATGAATATATGGGTGAAATTTACCAAAGGGTAGAGACAGCCTTACTTAGCGGACAGCCCGTCATTAATGTCAGCATTTACCCATTTAGAATGACAAATGAAAATATGCTGCGCTACCGCAATTCCAGCCACTATGCCTTTTGGAAACAACTCCAACCTGCTTACGAGTATTTCAACCGTACAGGAAGACCCGCTGAGGTGTCCGTCGCGTTAGGTAAATATGCAGTTATTGACCAATCTGAAACCCCAACAAAATTGTTAGGGTCTAAATCACAATATGCGCTCACCAAGATAGAATAAGACGAAATTACCGGGGTCAATTCGCTGCCAATTTTCGTTACCCGTTAATGGTTGCGTTGCGATGACAGAAACAACATCAGTGGGTGTCGTGCACTGCTCAAAATCGATTTCAATATCTTGGTCGAGTAATTTAGCTTTACCAAATGGTGCCTTGCGCGTTAGCCAATGCAAATTCGTTGAACTAAAGGCCATCATATATTGCCCATCAGACAGCAACATATTAAACACGCCTTTATGACGCAATTGGTCAGCTAAGGTCGCAATAAAACGGAACACACTTTTCCAATTCGATGGCCTGCGTGGGTACTTTTCACTGAGTTGATGAAGTATCCAGCAAAATGCCCATTCGCTATCGGTTTCACCTATCGGCCAATAGCGCCCAGTTTTCAGTGTACGATATCCCTTTAACTGCCCATTATGCGCATAAGTCCAATTACGCCCCCATAGCTCGCGAGTAAAGGGGTGAGTGTTTACTAACGACACATCCCCTCGGTTTGCTTGGCGAATATGAGCAACAATACTTTCTGACTTAATCGGGTATTCCTGCACAAAGCGGGCGACAGGTGACAAAAAACTAGGTTGAGGATCTTTAAATGTGCGACACCCGAGCCCCTCATAAAAGGTAATTCCCCAGCCATCTTTATGTGGGCCAGTTTGCCCACCTCGGGAAATCAACCCACTTAAGCTAAACGAAATATCGGTTGGAACATTGGCACTCATGCCAAGTAACTCGCACATTTAAAAACTCCTGAAACAGTAATAACTGTTATTTCACCATCTCTTTTTCGATTAACTGAATTAAGATATGAATAACTTTAATATGAATTTCTTGGATACGGTCGGCATACCCAAAGTGTGGGACTCGAATTTCGATATCCGCGGTGCCAGCCATTTTCCCGCCATCTTTGCCTGTTAGCGTGATGACTTTCATGCCTTTTTCACGTGCTGCCGCAATCGCTTTAATAATGTTCCCTGAATTACCAGAGGTAGAAATTCCGAGTAAAACATCCCCTTTCATACCAACAGCTTCGATGAAACGTGAAAAAACGTATTCATATCCAAAGTCATTACTCACGCAAGATATATGACTCACATCTGAAATTGCAATTGCAGGATAACCTGGGCGGTTTTCACGGTAACGTCCTGTTAATTCTTCAGCAAAATGCATTGCATCACAGTGAGACCCCCCATTACCACAAGATAATACTTTGCCACCCGCTTTAAAAGAGTCAGCGAGCAGTACAGCGGCCTGTTGGATAGCAGCAATATTGGCATCATCGCTAAGAAAATTCGATAACGTCTCGGCCGCTTCTGTCAGCTCACCACGGATTAAGTCTTGATACATGAGATTTCCTCTTAATTAAGAATACGTTATAGAGAGTACGATTAATTCATATCCAAATTATCCTAAAAGAAAAATGGCGCTCCATGGCAAAACTCAGATAGATATCAGTAATTAATCTTTAATAGTCAGATTGTTGCACAGGGATAATTTTGTTTCTACTTTTGATTGTGCTGTCTTGGCCCTATCGACAAAATTCATCAAAACTCATAACCAATAAGACAAATTACTGCAATAACTTCCTTTACATGACGTTTTTGTGAGCTAAGTTGTAATTAAGATGTAAATACATTGCTAATTCTTTATTAATGGGTATAGATTAAAGCAACAAACAGGTCAGACCTCTTACAAGTAGACGGGAGCTTAACTATGATCCTTCTCAGCATTGTGTTATTTCTCGCCTTAATCGGCGTACTTTGTTATCACAAAACCTCTTTAATTTTTAGCTCGATATTGTTATTAGCCTATACCGCGGTGATGGGCGCAATGAACCTTTGGAGCTACTGGATGTTACTACCAGTCGCCTTGGTACTATTTCCTTTTGTATTCAGCCCAGTGCGCCAATCTCTTTTTTCCGCTCGTGCGATGAAAATGTTCCAAAAAGTCATGCCACCGATGTCTCGTACAGAAAAAGAGGCGATTGATGCAGGAACAACGTGGTGGGAGGGTGATCTTTTCCGTGGAGCTCCTGATTGGAACAAGCTACACAACTACCCAAAACCTCAATTAACGGCAGAAGAACAAGCGTTTATTGATGGGCCTGTTGAAACGGTTTGTGGCATGGTCAACGACTTCGAAGTTAGCCATGAACTTGCGGACTTAACACCTGAAGTATGGCAGTACCTACGTGATCACCGCTTCTTCGCTATGATCATCAAAAAAGAATATGGTGGCCTTGAGTTCTCCGCATATGCACAGTCACAGGTTCTACAGAAGCTCGCAGGCGTGTCTGGTATTCTTGCTATCACGGTAGGTGTGCCAAATTCATTAGGCCCGGGCGAATTACTGCAACATTATGGTACTGACGAACAAAAACAACGTTATTTACCTGGCTTAGCTACGGGTGAAGAAATTCCATGCTTTGCGCTAACCAGCCCTGAAGCAGGTTCCGATGCCGGTGCTATCCCAGACTCAGGTGTTGTTTGTATGGGTGAATGGCAAGGCGAGCAAGTATTAGGGATGCGTTTAACATGGAACAAACGCTATATTACCTTAGCGCCGATTGCCACTGTATTAGGCCTCGCATTCAAACTTTCCGACCCTGATAAGTTATTAGGCGGTGAGAAAAATCTTGGTATCACCTGTGCATTAATTCCAACCAACACCCCAGGAGTTGAAATTGGTCATCGCCACTTCCCACTAAATATTCCATTTATGAATGGCCCTACCCGCGGACAAGATATTTTTGTACCTATCGATTACATTATCGGTGGTCCAAAAATGGCAGGCCAAGGCTGGAGAATGTTGGTTGAGTGCCTTTCTGTGGGCCGTGGCATAACATTGCCATCGAACTCAACGGGTAGTTTGAAGAGTATTGCCATCGCAACAGGGGCTTACTCTTATATTCGTCGCCAATTCAAGTTACCCATTGGGAAAATGGAAGGGATTGAAGAGCCATTAGCACGCATTGCTGGTAATACTTATCTTATGGATGCGGCGGCAACTCTCATTACCTCTGGGATTATGTTAGGTGAAAAACCTGCTGTTCTATCTGCTATTGTTAAATACCATTGTACGCACCGAGGCCAGCGCGCCATTATTGATGCCATGGATATTACTGGCGGTAAAGGCATTTGCCTTGGGGATTCAAACTTTGTTGCTAGAGCCTATCAAGGCGCACCGATCGCCATTACGGTTGAAGGGGCAAATATCCTCACCCGCAGTATGATTATCTTTGGCCAAGGGGCTATCCGTTGCCATCCTTTTGTATTAGAAGAAATGGCCGCTGCGCAGGATAACAACTTACATAAATTCGACAAAGCCGTATTTGGCCATATTGGTCATGTAATTAGTAATCAATTCCGTAGCTTCTGGCTTGGTTTGACCAATGGCCGTGGAAGTCATGCTCCGACCAAAGATGAAACTCGTCGTTACTATCAAATGCTAAACCGCCAAAGTGCCAACTTAGCATTGCTATCCGATGTTGCCATGGGCGTGTTAGGTGGCAGTTTAAAACGTCGCGAACGTATCTCAGCACGTTTAGGGGATATCTTAAGTAACTTATATCTCGCATCTGCAACTTTAAAACGCTATGAAGATGAAGGCCGCCAAAAAGCTGACTTACCACTAGTGAAATGGGCAGTTGAAGATTGTTTATATCAATCAGAAAAAGCGATGGATGACCTTCTGAAAAACTTCCCTAACAAGTTGGTTGCTGGGGTCATGCGCATCACGCTGTTCCCTACTGGCCGTGCGATGTCAACACCATCAGACCGATTAGACCATAAGTTGGCTCAAATCCTGATGGAACCATCAGAAACGCGCGACAGATTGGGCCGTGGTCAGTATTTAACGCCTACGGAAAACAACCCTCATGGCTTAGTTAACCAAGCATTACTGGATATCATTGCCGCTGAACCTATTTTCGAACGTATTTGCCGTTTAAAAGAGCGCAAACTCAGCTTTACTCGCTTAGATAAGCTTGCTGACCAATTACTTCCTGAAAATGTGATTACGCAAGAGGAAGCCGATATCTTGCGTAGAGCAGAAGCAAGTCGGTTACGGACGATCAACGTCGATGAGTTTGAATTTGATGATTTGGGTGTACTTCCTACAAAAAAGTCGCCAAATGAGCCGTCAAATGAAGAAGCTAGTAAGAAAAAGAAAGCGGCTTGATTGATTTTTACTTGTAAATCAAAGGGAACTCAAGAGTTCCCTTTGACATTCATATTTAAAGTAAATAATCATTGAAATATTCAACCACTTTGTCTTCATCAATACCTAAGTGTCCTTTCCAGCCAGCCCATGGCATCTCCATATCAGAGCGACCTTTAGTATTGTTTAACTGGGACTCAGCACTCACAAGGTCACCAAAATTAACCATCGATGCTAATGATAAAGGGATAAACTGATTTGGTATCACACCGATTAATGCTAAAGATTGTAAAACCCCTCTATGTGTGTATTTATTACCCGGGATTATTTTGGCTTCTGCCAAACGCTTTTCAAAATGACCGGGGGTTTCATCATCCTTAGCAGAACGGAATAAATCCAATAACTGGTTAAATTTAATTTTATCGTCCCCAAATGGCTGTACTGGCTCAACATTAAGTAAATGTTTTAAATTTAAATAAGCATAAGAGGTATTACCTGTATAGGAATTTCCGTAATATAAGCAGTACTGAAAATAACTATCATTAATATAGATTTTTCGGTTGTAGTCACTGCATACCCAGCAACAGGCTAGTTGTGTTTTTTCTATATAGTCATGAATCTGTATGTTTTGGAGTTTATGGAAAGCACCTAGTACTGAACGTCCTCGTAAATAACTTCCCCCAACACCTGCAATGAAAGCATCAAAACAGCGCTCTTGGCTGAGTTTTTCCTCTTTTTTTAAACTGTTGAACTTGCGCATAATATCAGCATGGTCATTGAAAGACTCAATGTGATTCACTTGCCAATTAATTCGTGTTAGTTCCAATTGTTCTTTGTCTGAAAGTGTACTTTGACTATAAACAGAAACCTCACGCTCAACGTCATACTGGCTATTTTCATACTTATACAGTTTACGAAGAACCCTCATCGCTTTTTGCACCGATTTTTACCTTCTGATTTTTATTGTATTGCGTAGAATTTACATAAGGTAGGTAAAATACATGGAAATATAGATGTGGTGAATCAGAATAACCGCATCTTACAATAATAGCCTATGAGTAAGATGCCGTTATCTATTTATCTATAATGAAAGGAAGGCTTACAACTCCAAAGCCAATAGCTCTTCTATCGTTTGGCGACGGCGAATCAATTGTGGTTTGCCATTCACAAACATCACTTCGGGTAATAATGGGCGGCTATTGTAGTTTGATGACATGGATGCACCATAAGCCCCCGTATCATGAAAAACGAGGAAATCGCCAACTTTTACCTCGGGTAAAGCGCGAGTCACCACTAAACCGCCCTCTAACTGGGTAAATACATCTCCTGATTCACACAGAGGGCCAGCGACAATAGTGTCTTTTAGTTGAGCCCCATCAACGTTACGTCCATCCGTGGGTAACAGTGAAATATGGTGATAGCTGCCATACATCGCTGGGCGCATGAGATCATTAAAACCGCTGTCCACTAACACGTAGTGGCGGCTCCCCATATCTTTAACAGCTCGCACTTCGGCTAACAATACGCCTGATTCAGCAACCAAATAGCGGCCAGGCTCTATTTCAAGTTCAATTGCGTGCCCTAAGTGTTGTTCGATACGTTGGCGAGCGTTATCCCATAGGCTGTAATAATGTTGCACATCGATTACTTCATCACCTTCACGATAAGGTGTGGATAACCCACCACCCGCTGATATTGCATGAAGATCAACCCCTGCGGTGGTGACAAACGCCACCATCGAATCACACACATCAGCAAGGTGCTGGTAATCAACCCCAGAACCAATATGCATATGAATGCCAACCAACGACAAATTGTAATGGCGAATTTTCTCTAACGCTAAAGGTAAGTCTTCGTGCCAAATACCGTGCTTACTATTTTCGCCACCAGTATTGGTTTTTTGGCTATGGCCGTGGCCAAAACCCGGATTGATGCGTAACCAAACCGGATGACCTGCTTTTTGTTCGCCAATTTGTTCAAGCATGTCAATCGAGCCTGCATTTACAGGGATATCTAGCTCAGTGACTTTCGCTAATGTCGCTCTATCGAGCACATCTGCAGTAAATACGATTTCTGAGTTTTCACGCCCAGGCTGGAACCCTGCCACCAGCGCACGTTCAATCTCCCCTAATGAAACGGAATCGACTTTAACGCCTTGCTGTTTCATTAAGCGCAGGATATGAATATTCGAGCACGCTTTTTGTGCAAAGCGGACGGTATCAAAAACTTGTAATTGCTTGATACGCTCAATGATCACCGCGCTATCATAAACCCAAACAGGGCTACCATACTGCTCAGGTAATACACGTAAATACTCAGGAGTTAAATATTGGCTTGTTGTCGTTGCGAATGAAGTCATTGTCTTTCTCGTTTGCAAGTTTTTATTATATTAAAAGCTATTATTCAAAGAATAATACGGGAAAAAAAATATCTATTTTGCTAAAGTCTATTCATATTTGATATAGAATTTATTTAAGGACTTTCTATGCAAGCCATTTCATGGCGGCACATCGAAATATTCCGTGCGGTAATGACTACCCCCAACCTGACGGAAGCCGCCGCGCTGCTGAACACTTCACAACCCACTATTAGCCGTGAACTTGCACGCTTAGAATACCTTTTGCAGTTTAAGTTATTCGATAGAGTCAAAGGGCGGTTACAACCTACTGCACAAGGATTACGGTTTCTTGAAGAGGTTGAACGCTCTTATTATGGCTTGGAACGTATTAAAAATTCAGCAGAAACCATCCGCCGCTTCGAACATGCACAAATATCGATAACCTGTCTACCGGCTTTCGCCCAATCTTTATTACCCCAAGTTTGCCAGTCATTTATGGAAAACTACCCAGAGGTCAGCATCACAGTGATCCCGCAAGAATCCCCGGTTCTTGAAGAATGGTTGTCGGCTCAACGTTACGATTTTGGCCTTACTGAACATCTGCAAATGCCACCGGGAACTGAACAACAAACACTGGGAAGTTTAAATGAAGTGTGTGTTTTACCCACAAGCCACCCTTTAACCCTAAAAGACGTGTTAACCCCCAACGATTTCCAAGACCAACGTTTTATTAGCCTGTCATTAACTGACAGCTACCGTCAGTTGATTGACTCAACCTTTGCGGAACACCACGTCGAACGAAAAATGGTCATGGAAACACATTCGGCTTCATCTATTTGCGCTATGGCACTAAAAGGAATTGGAATTTCTATTGTTAACCCTTTAACCGCATTAGATTTTCACCAACAATCCGCTGGCAAGTTAGCGCTGCGCCCACTCAGTTTTTCGATTCCTTTTACTGTTAGCTTGATAAGGCCTATTCACCGCCCCTCATCACAATTGACCAATATTTTTACTCAACATTTAGAGGATAACTTTAATCAAATAAAAACCCAGCTAACTTCCGCGCTGTTGCATCAATAACTGCCAGTGAGGTGAAGTTTCAAACCAGTTAGCGAGATAATCAATCACCACTCTCAGGGCGGTTGGCATTTTTTGCCGGCTAGTATACACAGCGTAAATACCTAGTGGCATTGGCGTATATTCAGGTAATAACTGAACTAACTCCCCCGAAGCCAAATGATTAGCGACTGAATAATAAGGTTGCATAGAGATACCCGCGCCTTGCAATGTTGCTTCAGCGAGAAATACGGATTCGTTAGCACTTAAGCGCCCATCAACTAACACACTATGCTGCATGCCTGCTTTTTCAAATACCCATAAGCTACGACCAAAAAAATTATAGGTTAAGCAATCGAGTAAAACTAAATCCTCTGGTTTTTCAGGATGTTTTTTTCCTTTTAAAAAATCAGGTGAAGCGCAAATAACAGAATGGCAAGTTGACAAGGGTTTAGCGATTAAACTCGGTTCCAGCTGATTGGTGATGCGGATCGCTAAATCAATTCGCTCCTCTATTAAATTAACCGATTTATTCGATACTTGCATATCAATAGCCATATTCGGGTAGAGTGTCATAAACTCAGCAATAGCCACAGAGAGCGCACTTTGGGCAATAGATTGTGAGCAACTAATGCGCACTAAACCGGATAATGCTTTTGCATCATGCTCTTGTTGCACAGGCACCATTTGGGAAATAGCATTAAGTTGCAAAGATTGTTGATATACACCTTCCCCTGCGGAAGTTAAACTTAATTTCCGCGTGGTGCGATTTAGTAAACGGACCCCCGCCCACTGTTCCATTTCCGACAAATAGCGTGTCACCATCGCTCTCGACATATCCAGTTTTTCAGCTGCGCCACTTAGGCTGCCCTGTTCAACAATAGTAATAAATACTTCTGCCGCTTTTAATCTATCCATGCCACTCTCATTTGACCGAATTATGCAACAAACAACACCTAATTATGGGGTTTTTCATCTTATCATTGCAATTTAGTATACACGACATGCAAAACAAACTTTTCTGTATAACTTCATTTTAGGATACAACATGAAATTGACCTTATTAGCAGCAACCGCATTATTCGCCACAACTATGAATCTAGCACAAGCTGAAAAACTGGCATTGGATGTTTATAACCCCGGAAATAACAGCGTGTTCCCTGTTTCCTCTGAAATTATTAGCGGCTCAAGTGAAGTGGTACTGATTGATGCGCAATTTCAAAAAAATGATGCACAACAATTGGTTGATAAAATCAAAAAACTCAATAAGAAATTAACCACGATTTATATTAGCCATTCAGATCCAGATTACTATTTTGGGCTCGATACCCTAACAAACGCTTTCCCAGAGGCAAAGGTGGTCGCGACAGCAAACACAGTTGAAGCCATTAAAGCCACTAAAGATGGCAAACTTGCTTACTGGGGCGGTGTATTAAAAGATGAAGCCCCTACTCATGTTATCGTCCCTGAAGTGATTAAAGGAGATAGCTTTACGGTTGATGGCGAACGACTTGAAATTAAAGGCCTTGATGGCGCTTCGCCAGATAGAACCTATGTCTGGGTTCCATCATTGAAAGCCGTTGTGGGTGGTGTCATTGTTTCTGACAATATTCATGTTTGGGTTGCTGATACACAAACAGAAGAGTCGCGTAAAAATTGGCTACAAACATTAGAAGACATCAAAGCTCTGAACCCAGCAACCGTTGTTCCCGGCCACTTTACGGGGGCGTCTAAACTAGATGTAACGACGGTTTCTTTCACTCAAAAATATTTACAGGACTTTGAAAGTGCATATAAAACAAGTAAAAACTCAGATGAGCTCATCCAAAAAGTTGCAGCGAAGTACCCACAATTAGATGATAAATCAAGCTTAGAACTTAGTGCAAAAGTCATTAAAGGCGAAATGAAATGGCCTCAGTAATTAAGTAATATTCACTATTTCAGCCAGTTGCGCGGTATGCCTCGTATCTACACACTGAATGACTTACCTAAAACAATTTGGCTGATTTAACTAGATGATAGTGGTATTAATCTTTTGATGGTAATGATACAACTTAATTCAAATTACTTAAAAATAGCAAATAAAGAGAACGATTATGAGCAACATCACCCTACACTATATTTATGACCCTTATTGCGGCTGGTGCTACGCTGCAGCACCTTTAGTCGAAATTGCCAAGCAACACCCAAGTATCAACATTGAAATGCATGGTGGTGGCATGCTAGCAGGTGACGCTCGTCTACATTTAGATGATAATTTTCGCCAATATATTCTGCAATCAGATAAGCGCATTGCATCAATGACAGGACAAGTGTTTGGCGATGACTATATAAAAATGCTACACGAACCTAATTTGGTTATGGACTCAACACCACCGCAAACCGCTATATTAGCGGCAACCAAGCAAGGCAAAGGCTTTGAAATGCTTAAAGCCATCCAAAAAGCGCACTATATTTCAGGGCGCCATATTAAAGATGTTGACGTGCTTCTCGACCTTGCAAAAGATATTGGCCTTGATGTACCTCAGTATCTGTCCGACTACAGCGAATGTGAACAACATGAAACCCCAGCCCACATCGGAAGCAGTAAGGCTCTGTTAGCGCAGTCAGGGGCTTCTGGTTTTCCAACTCTGTTGATACAACAGCAAGATAAATGGTTACGTGTTCCATTACAAAATTACCTTGGTGAACCGAGTAAATGGCAGCAGTTTTTAGATTCTTTAGTCACTGCCGCATCTTAATAAACTCCCTTTTCTGTATGCGTGTATGGTTGTCATTTTATTCAATTATTGATAGATACAACCATACGCTAGCACTAATAATTAACGCGGGTCCAAAT
Source organism: Providencia sp. PROV205 (assembly GCF_028479505.1). Classification (NCBI taxonomy): domain Bacteria; kingdom Pseudomonadati; phylum Pseudomonadota; class Gammaproteobacteria; order Enterobacterales; family Morganellaceae; genus Providencia; species Providencia sp. PROV205. The sequence goes on from NZ_JAMPNU010000025.1 coordinate 59,201, forward strand.
GGGATTTTCTTCGTTTTCTTAGCTATTTTCGCCCGAGGTGATCTCTCCAAATAAGCTAGACTTGTTTGCTGCTTTTTGGGATATATTTTAGGCAATACTCCATAGGTTACCCAGTATTGTAATAAGCCCACGCCTGCGGCGGCTCCCAAAAAGTAAGGTAACTGCCAAAGCCCAAGCCAGGCCGAACAAGCAGCAACGAGTTTAAAATCCCCTCTTCCCATTTGCGGTTGTTGCGTTTTTTTCTCAACCAATGTCACCACCATTAGCATCACTAAGTAACCGAGCAACACCGCATAAATAGCGGAAACAACATTCCCATTAGGCAAATGGATTTGATATAACAGCCCCAACCATAATAATGGGTATGTAAGGATATCAGGGAGATAACCTATTTTATTATCAATAATAAATAATGGAATTATTAAATTAATATATAACACTAAAAATAAAACCATACGAAAACTGTTAGATGAGCAATATATTATAAAAATTAATGCACTATATATTAGAAGCAGAATAGTATTTTTTATAATAATTTTCGATTCACCGAAACAGATAACAGGCAAATAGATTAGCAGTTTTTTAGTTGAGAAAACCGATATTAACAGCATAGAAAAATAAATAAAAATAACAGTAAAATCAATCAAGTAAATGTTAATTTCATTTTGACACGATAATGTAAGTTGATCCGACGGCGAAATAATAGATATGACCGATGACATTAAAATACAGATTAACTCCTTCATATTAACTCCTTATTCCTTTATGGAGATAAAAATAAATATACTGTGAATTTTCTCTACTCCAAACACTTTAATTCCGTAGGGTATAATCGGTTTATTCGAATATCATTATCACCTAGCTCACTTTCATTGCGGTTTAAGATGTCGCTTATGGCACAGACATACTATAAAAGGCCAGTATTTCGTTATAAACTAGGTAGCAGTGCTTGAGTTTAACAATTCAACCCCCATATTCATCAAAGCTATATTATTTATTAACCCTGTCTGTACTAAGGAAAAACTATGCGCGTTCCACGCATTTATCACCCAGAGCCTCTTCAAATAAATACAACGATTTCTCTTGGTGATGATGCTGCAAACCATGTAGGTCGGGTACTACGCATGACTGCGGGCCAAAAACTCGAACTTTTTGATGGCAGCAATCAAATCTTTAGCGCTGAAATTACTGAAGCTACTAAAAAAAATGTATTCGTGCACATTGAAAATAGCCAGATTGACGATAGAGAATCTCCTCTCGATTTACACCTAGGACAGGTCATGTCTCGTGGGGAAAAAATGGAATTTACCATACAGAAATCTGTTGAACTCGGGGTTAACACAATAACACCTTTATTATCAGAGCGTTGTGGTGTTCGTTTAGACGGTGAACGACTGGAAAAAAAATTACTGCAATGGCAAAAAATTGCGATTGCAGCCTGCGAACAATGTGGCCGTAACCGAATTCCAGAAATTCGCCCAGTGCAGACACTGGAAGCCTGGTGCGCGGAAAATGACGGTGCGTTTAAAGTTAATTTGCACCCACGAGCAACAGAAAGTATTAATACGTTACCCACTGAACTGAAGAAAGTACGATTGTTGATTGGCCCAGAAGGTGGCTTATCAGCAGACGAAATTGCCATGACAGCAAATTATCAATTTACCGATATACTGTTAGGGCCTCGAGTATTACGAACAGAAACGACTGCGCTAACCGCTATCACAGCACTGCAAGTGCGCTTAGGTGATCTGGGGTAAGGAGAAAAAATGATCAAGCTCGGTATAGTGATGGACCCTATTTCGTCCATCAAAATCAAGAAAGACACCAGTTTTGCAATGATGTTGGAAGCTCAGCGTCGTGGTTACGAAATCCATTATATGGAAATGAATGACCTGTATTTACACCAAGGTGAAGCTCGCGCACAAACTAAAATCGTGACGGTCGAAGAAAACCCAGAAAAATGGTATGAATTTCAGGGAGAACAAGATATTGCCCTGAGCTCTCTTGATGCCATTTTAATGCGTAAAGACCCACCTTTTGATACTGAATTTATCTATGCGACTTATATTCTAGAAAGAGCGGAACAAGCTGGCACCTTAATTGTGAATAAACCGCAAAGCCTACGTGACTGTAATGAAAAACTCTTCACGGCTTGGTTTGCTGAATTAACACCAGACACATTAGTCACTCGCAGCCCACAAAAGTTGAGAGAATTCCACCAAAAACATGGCGATGTTATTTTTAAACCACTAGATGGTATGGGTGGCGCTTCGATTTTCCGCCTCAAGCAAGATGACCCAAATGTGGGTGTGATTATTGAAACGCTAACAGAACATAGCTCCCGCTACTGCATGGCACAAAACTTCCTGCCAGCAATTAAAGATGGTGATAAGCGTGTCTTAGTTGTTGATGGTGAACCCGTTCCGTATTGTTTAGCACGAATTCCAGCTCAAGGCGAAACCCGAGGTAACCTTGCTGCGGGTGGCCGTGGTGAAGCGCGTCCATTAACTGAAAGTGACTGGGCCATCGCACGTGCTGTTGCGCCAACATTGAAAGAAAAAGGCTTAATATTTGTTGGCCTTGATATCATCGGTGACCGTTTAACTGAAATTAACGTGACCAGCCCAACGTGTGCACGGGAAATTGAAGCCGCATTTGATATCTCCATTACCGGTATGTTAATGGATGCCATTGAACGCCGTCTCAATAAATAATTTATAGCGGTGATTTATCTTTACTGATGATTTTTATTGTTTTTACACGGTAAACGTCATCAGTTTGTTCTACCACCGATTATTTAGCCTTTTATTGTATTCTATTAATTGTGATTAAATTTGCTGGAGTCTAAGTTTGAATCTGCAAAACCATTTTCTTATCGCCATGCCATCCTTAACAGACCCTTATTTTGAACAATCGGTCGTTTATGTGTGTGAGCACAACGAAAAAGGGGCGATGGGGATTGTGATTAACAAACCTATTGATGACTTTTCCGTCGATACGATGCTCAAAAAACTCGAAATCACGATTTCAGATAAAATTGATGATCGTAATTTAAAAAAGCCTGTTATCGCAGGTGGCCCTGTTGCAGAAGAGCATGGGTTTATCTTACACACTCCAGTTAAAGGCTTTTTATCTAGCCTGCACTTAAATGATGAAGTGATGGTGACGACATCAAAAGATATCTTAGAGATGTTAGGAAGTGAACATTCCCCCGCAAACTCATTAGTTGCACTAGGTTATGCAAGTTGGGAACCTGGCCAACTTGAACGGGAAATTATGGAAAATAGCTGGCTAACTGTCGAAGCGTCTCCTCAGCTTATTTTTGACACACCAATTCATGAACGCTGGACCGCAGCAGCTAAGTTAATTGGTATTGATATTCATACAATTTCAATGCAAGCGGGGCATGCTTAATGTCTGGAAGAACATTGTTAGCCTTTGATTTTGGAACCAAAAGTATCGGTGTAGCGGTTGGGCAAGAAATTACAGGTACTGCACGGCCATTAACCTCACTAAAAGCCAGTGACGGCCGTCCTGATTGGCAACAAATCGAAAAGTTACTTAAAGAATGGCAACCTAAGTTGGTTATTGTCGGCCTTCCCCTTAATATGGATGGTACCGAGCAACTTGTTACAAGCCAAGCCCGTAATTTTGCAAATCGGATTCATGGCCGTTTTGGTGTTAAAGTCGAATTACACGATGAACGTCTTTCCACTGTTGAAGCAAAAGCTGGCCTTTTTGAACAAGGTGGTTATCGAGCACTAAGTAAAGGCAAAGTGGATTCAGCCTCTGCTGTGGTGATCCTTGAAAGCTGGTTTGAGCAACAGATATAAGTATTGCGCCTTTTGCATGGTTATTTTTAGCTTAACCTCATGCAATGGTGCCGTTCTGATGTAATTTGCTTTACACTATGGTCAACAGTCGCTATTCATGTATGACATGAATAAAATAGTATTGAATAAACCATATTGAATAAAATAATGACCATTCAAAATAATATCTCTGATGTCACCGCGCGTATTGAGCATGCTGCCGCAGAGTGTCAGCGCTCACCACAAGACATTACGCTACTCGCGGTAAGTAAAACAAAACCTTGTGAAGCTATTTTAGAAGCCATTGAGGCAGGTCAGCGCCAATTTGGTGAAAATTATGTTCAAGAAGGTGTTGAAAAAATTCAATATTTTTCGAACAGAAATGACCTTATTTGGCATTTCATTGGCCCGTTACAGTCAAATAAAAGCCGCCTTGTCGCTGAACATTTTGATTGGTTCCATACCTTAGACAGAGCGAAAATTGCCCAGCGCTTAAATGACCAACGCCCTAGTGAAAAAGCCCCTCTCAATGTGCTAATTCAAATTAATATCAGCGATGAAAACAGTAAATCGGGTATAACGCTAGAAGAAGTGGCAGACCTCGCTGCACAAGTCGCGGCTATGCCCAACCTTGTGTTACGTGGGCTGATGACAATCCCTGCACCTGAAACGGATTATGAGCGCCAATGTGCTGTGTTTCATCAAATGAATGACGCATTTAAGCAATTACAAGCCACTTATCCCACGGTTGACACGCTTTCAATGGGGATGACTGACGACATGCGCGCAGCAATCCATTGCGGTTCAACACTTGTTCGCATAGGAACCGCTATTTTTGGCGCGCGCCAATATCACCAATAAATAGGAGAACAGAATGCAACATCGTAAAATTGCCTTCATCGGCGCCGGAAATATGGCTCACGCCATCATTGCTGGGCTGGTTAACCATGGCTACCCTGCATCGATGATCACAGTGTGTTCTCCTACGCCTGTACGTCGAGAAAAACTGGCTGAACAATATGGCATCATTAGCAGTGATGATAACTTAGCTGCTGTAAAAGCTGCGGATGTGATTGTCCTCGCCGTTAAGCCGCAAATGATGAAAGACGTGTGTGAACCACTGCAAAATGCGGCTAATTTTGATCAAAAATTAATCCTCACCATTGCTGCTGGGATCCCCGCTGAACGCTATAACGATTATTTCGCTCATCCGTTGAATTTAGTACGCATCATGCCAAATACGCCATCATTGGTGGGGAAAGGCGTTAGTGGGCTATTTGCTCAAGGGAAGGTTTCAGAGCAAGACAAACAATTTGCACAAGAACTGATGCAGAGTGTCGGCTCCACGATTTGGTGCCAACAAGAGCAAGAAATCAATAGCATTATTGCCATTACTGGTAGCTCCCCTGCTTATTTCTTTCTATTTATGGAAGCGATGCAACAAAAAGCAGAACAACTCGGTTATGATAAACAGCAAGCTCGAGACCTCGTTCTTCATGCGATTGAAGGGGCTGTAGAGCTTGCTAAGTCGCAAAACGACACGGCTTTTTCGACTCTACGTGAACAAGTCACCTCTAAAGGCGGTACCACCGCGATGGCTTTAGAGCAATTTTATAATGGAAATCTTCCGCAGATTGTTGCCGATGCAATGCAAAGCGCAATAAATAGAGCTGAAGAAATGGAAAAACTTTTTTAAATTAATCGCGGAATTCACCATGCAGACCTTAGTATTTGTCGTTACGACCCTGATCCAACTGTATATTTTTGTATTACTACTGCGCGTATGGATGCAGTGGGTACGTGCAGATTTTTATAACCCTTTTTCGAAATTTGTCGTTAAAGCAACACAACCTATCGTCGCACCATTGCGCCGAGTCATTCCTTCTTTTGGCGCGATAGATACCGCATCTGTCGTTGTTGCGTTCATTTTAGCTATTGCAGCCATTATCTTTGGTATGTGGGCGACTAACTTGCTCCCAATTTTAGGCATAAGTATTTTGCCTATGGGGCTGATTTTATTATTAACCTATACAGGTAAATTGATTTTTTGGATGATTTTAATCCGTGCAATTTTAAGCTGGGTCAGCCAAGGCCGTAACCCTGTAGACTATTTATTGTACCAATTAACAGAGCCTTTAATGGCGCCAATTCGCCGTATCATCCCTGCGATGGGCGGGTTAGATTTCTCCGCAATGATTGTGATGTTTATTTTAATCGCTCTGAATTATTTGCGTGTTGATATCTCACTGATGATTGACCCATCATTAACTGCAATGATGTATTCCATTGGTATTATGTAAAAACGAGTTTTAAATAATGCAAAAAGTTGTTTTAGCCACCGGTAACCCCGGAAAAGTGAATGAGTTAGCTGACCTACTACGTGATTTTGGGATGGATATCGTCGCACAAACCTCATTAGGTGTTGAATCTGCAGAAGAAACGGGCTTAACCTTTATTGAGAATGCGATCTTAAAAGCGCGCCATGCAGCAGCGCAAACCGGGTTACCCGCAATTGCTGATGATTCAGGAATTTCCGTTGATGCACTTGGTGGCGCGCCGGGGATTTACTCCGCACGTTATGCGGGGGCAGATGCGACCGATGAGCAAAACCTGATAAAATTACTCGAAGCTATGAAAAATGTGCCTGACGACCAACGCCAGGCTCAATTCAACTGCGTTCTAGTCTATTTACGCCATGCAGAAGACCCGACACCATTGGTTTTTCATGGTCGTTGGCACGGTGTCATCACTCATGAACGCAAAGGCCAAGGCGGCTTCGGTTATGACCCAATATTTTATGTTCCTGAATTAGGTTGCACCTCAGCAGAGTTAACTAAAACAGAAAAACAAGCCGTTTCACATCGTGGAAGAGCACTCACAATGATGTTGGATGCGCTAAAGAATGCTTAAATTACCCCCGCTGAGCCTGTATATCCATATCCCTTGGTGTGTGCAAAAGTGCCCTTATTGTGACTTCAACTCACACACACTTAAAGGGGAAATCCCTCAGCAAGAATATGTGGCGCACTTATTGGCCGATTTAGACATCGATGCAAAATTAGTTGCTGGGCGTTCGGTAAAAACCATTTTTATTGGGGGTGGAACGCCCAGTTTATTAAGTGCTGAGTCAATGCAGGCTTTAATGGATGGCGTACGTCAGCGAGTTGATTTAGACCCTCACGCAGAAGTCACCATGGAAGCAAACCCCGGCACTGTTGAAGCTGAGCGTTTCGCAGGTTACCAAGCAGCAGGAATCAACCGTATTTCTATTGGTGTACAAAGCTTCGGTAATGACAAATTAATCACTTTAGGCCGTATTCATGGTGCTGACGAAGCGAAACGAGCGGCTCAGTTGGCCACTAATCTTAATTTAAGAAGCTTTAACCTCGATTTAATGCACGGGTTACCTGCGCAAACTCAAGTTGAAGGTTTATCTGACCTGCGCCAAGCCATTGAACTTGCACCTCCGCACCTGTCTTGGTACCAATTAACCATTGAACCCAACACCCAATTTGGCTCACGTCCTCCAGTATTACCCGATGACGATACGCTGTGGGATATTTACACCGAAGGCCATAAATTATTAAGTGCGGCAGGTTATCAGCAATATGAAACATCCGCCTATGCTAAACCTGGTTACCAATGCCAACACAACCTCAATTACTGGCGCTTTGGTGACTATTTAGGCATCGGTTGCGGTGCTCATGGAAAAATTTCTTTTGAAGATGGCCAAATTTTACGAACCGTAAAAACAAAACATCCTCGGGGTTATATGGAAGGCCGATACATGCATCAATCTTATGATGTTGACGCCTCCGATAGGCCATTTGAATATTTCATGAACCGTTTTCGTTTACTTGAAGCCATGCCTCGAAGTGAATTTACCCAATATACAGGGTTACCAGAATCAACAGTTAGAGCGGCTATTGATGAAGCCTTAGCTAAAGGTTATATCATAGAAACTGTCGATGAATGGCAGATCACAGAGCATGGAAAATTGTTTCTCAATTCCCTATTAGAGTTATTTTTAGGTGAAGAATAGCAATTATTCCGTTCATTTATAAATCATTTCGCTTGTAAATTAGATGAAAGCCCACTTCAAATTAAAGTGGGCTTTTTATTTAGAGGTAAAAATGAAATAGACAAGAATAACAATTGAGGTAATACATATTGCCACCATCAATAAGACAGCGGCAGATATCAGTTACAGTGCATTAACTACCGCATTAACTTGTTCAGTTAAGCTGACTAAACCACCACCTGACAAATACCATAAGTCAGATTGCAGGTAAGTAATTTTGCCATCTTTATAAGCTTTGGTTTCTTGAATATTGCTATCTTCAAATACCGTTTTATCCAATTTACCTGCTCCAATCGCTTCGCTACGGTCAACAATCAGGATCACGTCAGGATCCGCTTGAGCAATAGTTTTGGTATCCACTACACGGCGTTTTGCTTTATCTGCACTTTCATCAACAGGTAGTTCAGAACGTTGCGCTTTCACAACGTTGTAAACAACGGCTTGGCTGTTTGGAATTAATTTACCGTCGTTATGCATCAGCACTAATACTTTCTTATTAGAATCAGCCGCTTTTTTCTGAGCGTCTGCAATGACTTTATCTAATTGTACCAACTGCTCATCAACCGCTTTTTGGTTACCATAAAGTTCGCCAATCACACCAATATTGGCTTTCACAGAATCAATATAGTGTTTGCTATCAGAACCTAAATTAATGGTTGGTGCAATTTTTGATAACTCATCATAAGACTTACCTTGACGACCTGTGATCACAATCAGGTCAGGTTTTAATTGCGCGATTTTGGCTAAATCAGGTTGTTTCATTCCACCTGCATTTTCCATTGATGCAGGAATGCTGCCTTTTATATAAGCGGGAGCATTGCCTGTTGGTAGTGCAACAACCTTGTCACCTAAGCCGAGTTTTTGCATTGAGTCATAAACACCGAAATCAAACAGAACCACTTTTTGTGGTTTTTTCATGACTTCAGTTTCACCTGACAGGTGTTTGATCGTCACTTTTTCAACACCTTGTGCTGTCACGGCATTTGGCGTGAAAGTGGTAGATTCAGCGCTGAGAGCGAAAGGCGCAGAGAATGACAACACAGAAACAAGCAGAGCAGGTATGAATTTTTTCATTTAAATGATCCCAATTTAAGTCATTAAGCCAAACCCGCATTGTAAAGTGAGCAGCTTAGATGTCAATCAAATAAGAATCAATTTCATTTTCATTCCCATTAATGGAATTAATATCACACAAATTGATGATGACGATAATATTGATAAATAAAAAAACAGTAATGTACAAAAAATACATTACTGCTCATAAGGTTATTTGATTGAATTAAGTAATGAGACGCGTTGTTGTTCGATTGAGGTCACTTTAGAACAAACTTGTTGGCCAAATTGCTGGAAGCTTTTCTCTTGTTTTTTCCATTCAGATTCAAGCTCTTGTTGTAACCCACCTAAGTTCCCTAACACACCTTGTAGCGCTTTACTGGCGTCACCACCCGATAATAATTGCTTGCGCCCCATTTCGTTGATGCTGTCTTGTAAAATGCCGCCTAAACTTTCATTAACTAGCTCGCGCCCTTTCGTTTCAACGGTTTTCATGGCTTCATGGTGAAAAACATAACCACTAGGGCGAGTCTCAATAATTTGATTGATTTGCCCATTAAGCTCTTTTTCTAATTTTGTTAACCGGTTACGGATATTGCTATCGCTACCGACCACTTTAACGACAACTTTGTCTATCGTTTCCCTTGAGGTTGATAATTTTTTTTCTGATTCTTGTTTTATCCAAGGTAAGTCCTGACGAATAGCGGCTTGGTAACGAATAGCTTGCTGCTTTTGGGCCTCTGTTGCAGCAATATTTTTACCGTTAAGTGTGATATCACCATTTGGCGTAATTTTTAAATCGCCACTCGCACCAATAACTTGCACACTTTCAGGAGTCATAACGATGTCATCCTTTGGTGTTACAGAACAGTTATAATCTGCAGCTTGGCTCGTTGCACAAGCAAGGAGTGAAAATGCAATTAATGTACGGCGTAACATAAAATCTCCTAGTAGAGCATGAATTAAAAAACAGAACGCCCAATTCGTTTCGATAGCAACTCTAAAGCCGCACAGCCGACTAAAGAGTTCCCCGCCGAGTCTAGCTCAGGTGACCAAACCGCTACGGTAAATTGGTTTGGAACCACACAAACAATACCGCCACCAACACCAGACTTGCCGGGCATTCCTATCCGAAATGCAAACTCACCAGAGCCGTCATACATACCACAAGTCATCATTAATGCATTGATTTGCCTTGATTGTAGCGGTGTGATGATAGGGTCAATGGAGCAAGATGACATTCCTTGCGATGTTAAATAGGAAAAACATCTCGCTAATTCAACACAGTTCATACTTAGAGAACAATAATGAAAATAAGTTTCGAGAACCGTTAAAACATCATTTTCAAAATTCCCAAAAGATTTCATAAGATAAGCAATGGCTGCATTACGACTGGCGTGTTCCAATTCTGAGCGAGCAACAACCGTGTCATAGCTGATATCAGGTTCGCAAGATAGCTTTCGGACAAACTCCAACATACGCTGTTTAGGTGCGCTTAGGCGTGATTGCAGCATATCCGCAATAACAATGGCTCCCGCATTGATAAACGGGTTTCGTGGGATCCCCTTTTCCATTTCAATTTGAATTAACGAATTAAAGGGTAGCCCTGAGGGTTCTTTACCTACGCGGCTCCAAATTTCCTCTTCCTCATAACGCGTCATTGCAAGTGTAAGGCTTAATACTTTTGAAATAGATTGGACTGAAAAGCGTTGGTACGCGTCCCCTGCGGTAAAAATATCGCCATCGATTGTGGATACCGCAATGCCTAAATGATGGGAAGGCACGCAACCTAAAGCAGGAATATAATTTGCAACACAACCTTGCCCAATCAGTGGGCGAACTTGGTCTAGGATATCGTTGAGTAGCTGGTTAGAAAACATGGCGCTCAAAACGTTGACTCCAGATAGTATTTGCAACAGAAAATAAAGGCACCCAATTTTTGGATGCCTCTTCAAGCGACTGAAAAATCAGTTTATTTATTGAGATTTACTCAATAAAATTATTATTCCCACCAAACATCAAAAAGCTCAGAAACGACGACGTCATTCATCCCTTTTGATTTTAGCCAATTTTCAACAATTTGGCGGTGCTCTTCGGTACATTTACCAATTTTTTGCAGGCAAACGATCCCTTCCCAGCTCATATAGCCACTAGCTTCAAACGCTAAACCATTCGGTTCAATCGCTTCTGCAATCAGTTGGTCAACGGTGCTGTCAACTTCCTCAATCGGCGTACCTTCTTTAAAGCTCCACTTAACGGTAAAGCCTAACTCTTGGAACTCATCCAAGCGTAATTTTTTACGTAGACGACGACTACGTGGTTGTTTAGCCATTATTTGATCCTCTCAAACATTAAATCCCATACACCGTGCCCTAACCGCTGGCCGCGCTTTTCAAATTTTGTTTCTGGTCTTGTTTCCGGACGAGGAACGTAATCACCTGATGGTGATAAGTTTTTATACCCTTCGACACTCGTCATCACTTCAAGCATGTGCTCTGCATAAGGCTCCCAATCCGTTGCCATATGGAAAACACCACCGATAGCTAGTTTGCTGCGAATTTTTTCTGCAAATGGAACTTGCACAATACGACGCTTATTGTGTTTCGCTTTATGCCATGGATCAGGGAAAAATAACTGAACCATTTCAAGGCTACCATTTGGGATCATGCAGTCTAAAACTTCTATTGCATCATGGCACATCACCCGTAAATTAGTGATGTTTTCTTCTTTTGCCGATGCTAAACATGCGCCAACACCGGGTGCATGAACTTCAATGCCTAAAAAGTTTTTATCTGCATTTTGAGATGCCATGGTCACCAATGAGGCGCCCATCCCAAAGCCAATTTCCAAAGTCACTGGATTTGAGTTATTGAATACTTTGGCAAAATCAAAAGGCTCATTGATAAAATCGATGCCTTTTTCTGCCCATTCTTTTTCTAATGCGTCTTCCTGACGTTTTGTCAGACGCCCTTGACGGCGGACAAAACTACGGACTCGGCGCATAACCCGCCCATCTTCATTATATTCGGGGGAGATAACATTATTGATCATAATAAAGGTTCTAAAATGAGTGCCCAATTAAGTTAATGTGCCAACAATCAAGTGGATAAGATGATGAATTACCAAACCCATCAAACTATAGCCCTATATGCCCAAGTTGTAGTGACTAGCCTTACCCTTGAAACACGGTGGATACCGGAGTTTAGCAAAACTTCCACAAGGATGCAGTTGATAATTCGCTAACTTTACACTAAACAACACAATAGCGGTTTACAGCCCCCTTCGTCTATGTTGCAATTCCTATCATGACTGGAAATATCAATAAAAAATAAAATTATTAATGGAAGCTCAACAATTTTCATCTGCAGTGCTCAACTGGTATCACAAATACGGTCGTAAAACGTTGCCATGGCAACAGGAAAAATCGTCCTACCATGTGTGGTTATCAGAAGTTATGCTGCAACAAACCCAAGTGAGTACTGTAATCCCTTATTTTGAGAAGTTTATCTCTCGCTTTGAGGATGTGACCGCCCTTGCCAACGCACCTCTTGATGAAGTTTTACACTTATGGACAGGGCTCGGCTATTACGCTCGGGCCCGAAACCTCCATAAAGCCGCTCAAGTGGTCGCAACTCAATATGGTGGCTCGTTTCCCACTACATTTGATGAGGTTTTAGCGCTGCCCGGTGTTGGTCGCTCCACTGCTGGGGCAATTTTATCATTATCGCAAAAACAGCATTACCCTATTCTCGATGGTAATGTTAAACGCGTATTAGCTCGCGCTTATGCGGTTGATGGCTGGCCGGGTAAAAAAGAAGTCGAAAACCGTTTGTGGGAAATCAGCACTGATGTCACCCCACAAGTGGGAGTTGAATTTTTTAACCAAGCGATGATGGATTTAGGCGCTATGGTCTGTACTCGCAGTAAACCAAAATGCGAACTATGCCCCCTCAATTTTGGCTGCGTAGCCTATGCCAATCATTCATGGCAAAACTACCCAGGCAAAAAACCTAAGCAGAAAATCCCTGAGAGAAGTGCTTGGTTTTTGATTATGCAGCATGACGATAATGTGTGGCTAGAACAGCGTCCACCATCTGGCATTTGGGGTGGCTTATTTGCCTTCCCACAGTTTGACTCTTTAGAGCAACTTAATGATTATCTGGCCGAATCAGGCTTAGAATATTCTCAGTTAGAGCAATTAATTTCTTTCCGCCACACATTTAGCCATTTTCATTTAGATATTATCCCTGTAAAAGTTAACATTCAGGCATTTAATTCTGCCATGGATGAAGGCAAAGGACTCTGGTATAACTTACACCTAGGCGCAACTATCGGCCTTGCAGCCCCAGTTGAAAGTTTACTAAAACAGCTCGCCTTACTACCTGATATTTGAGGAAAAATTAATGAGTAGAACCATTTTTTGTACATTTTTACAACGTGATGCAGATGGGCAAGATTTTCAGCTTTACCCAGGTGAGTTAGGAAAACGTATTTTTAACGAGATTTCAAAAGAGGCGTGGAGTCAGTGGATGACAAAGCAGACCATGCTCATTAATGAAAAGAAGCTCAATACGATGAACCCTGATGATCGTAAAATGTTAGAACAAGAAATGATTAAGTTCTTGTTTGAAGGCCATGACATCCATATTGATGGCTATACACCTGAAAAATAATCTGTTTGTCTACCTACTCAGTAGGTAGACTTTTGCCCCAAGACTGTGAATCGTATGAAAAAACTATTTGCGCTGAGTTTATTGATCCCTCTAATTGTCTCTTGTTCTAGCAAGCAAAAACCTGACTTTAACCCGGATTATGTCAAAGATACTAATGGGTTCAATATCTTAATGGGCCAATTTGCCCACAATATTGAAAATATTTGGGGCATTAAAGAAGTGTTAATTGCTGGTCCAAAAGACTATGTAAAATATACCGATGAGTACCGAACTCGTAGCCATATTAATTTTGATGCAGGGACCATTACTGTAGAGACTATTTCAGCGGTAGAACCTTCACAGTACTTAAAAAAAGCTATTGTCACCACTTTATTAATGGGAGACGACCCCAATTCCATTGACCTCTATTCTGATATCAATGATATTCCCCATAGCAAAGAACCCTTTTTATTTGGTCAAGTGCTCGATAACACAGGTGAAGCGATTCGTTGGGAATGGCGAGCCACAAAGTTTGCTGATTATCTGGTAGAAAATAAAATGCAGCGCCGCCAATCTGGTATGAATATTGTTTGGTCCGTAACTATGCAACTAGTACCAAACCATTTAGATAAACGGGCTCATAAATATTTACCTTATATTAAGAAATCCTCGGCCAAATATGGCGTAGATGAGTCCTTAATCCTCGCGATTATGCAAATTGAGTCGAGTTTCAACCCTTATGCGGTTAGCCGTTCTGATGCGCTTGGCTTAATGCAAATTATGCCAAACACAGCTGGTAAAGATGTTTTCCGCTCACAAGGAAAATCCGGTGTTCCTAGCCGTAACTATTTATTTGACCCAGAGAAAAACATTGATACGGGTACGGCTTACTTAGCTATATTGCAAAACAGCTACTTAGGCGATATTCGTAACCAAACCTCACGCCGCTATGCTGTTATTACCGCATATAATGGCGGGGCTGGTAGCGTACTACGCGTCTTCCACAGCGATAAAAAACAAGCCGCACAGCGCATTAACAATTTAGAACCGGGTGAAGTGTATGAAACCTTGTCCACTAAGCACCCAGCTGCTGAGTCACGTAATTACCTCATTAAAGTGAACAAAGCACAGAAAAATTATTTACGTTAAAATTTTTCCAATATTGGATGCCAGCCAAAATCGGATTTAAGGCTGGCATCAGTTATTAACCTTAATGATTTTATGTATTTTCGATTAAAAACTAGCTAACATGTTGAAAAAAAGCGCATACAGTCAAAAGTTTATTGAAAGCGCCTTGACTCAACCAATGAAATCAGGTTTAATACGCTCCGTTGCCCGGATAGCTCAGTCGGTAGAGCAGGGGATTGAAAATCCCCGTGTCCTTGGTTCGATTCCGAGTCCGGGCACCACTTATTCAAAGAACCCGCCCAAAAGGCGGGTTTTTGCTTTGTATCTCTCTGAAGCCAACACTCGCCCAATTTCAACTAAATTCAACTCGCCCCCCCCCATATGAACCCCATTGTGCGAGTATAGTTACGGGTAGGATCACCCCGAGTGGTTACAGCCTACTATAAATTAAGTAGGTTTCGATATTGTTTAAAGAAAGCTTTCAAGCCCACCTATTGATAGCGCCTGTGGAGGCTAATTAGTATAAAGCTTTCTCTATCGGAAAATAAAAATACGGTAACGAAGACTAAACATGAAATAATTTATAATTCTAAATATTTAATAATGTTAACTCTCATGAATTTTACTTTAATAAACTTAGGTGTTATTGCGTCAAGAACCGGGCCAAAGCTATGATAAAAATCATGCTCCCAAAAATAGGATTTAAATTGATATCTTCTATTCCAATTTTTGTCTGATTGTATAGTTACCCTTAATATATTCCCTAATTCATTCAATGATGAAATAGTTACTTTTATTTCCGACTTATTTTTAGCAATTGCATATACAATCCCTATCTTAGGATATAAGTCATAGTTGATACACTCATAGAAATTACTTTCATTTAAAACCCTGATCACTCTACTAATTGGCAAAATCATAATAATCCTAAAATGATGCTATATCATATAGCATCACATATTATATATTTATATGACTAATGATTGTGTGAATAATTTTTGTATCTATATCCTTGAGACCTCATGCACTCAGCAATAAGTTCAGGCCTATCAGTATAGCTCACGAGTGCAATACCGATATCGTATTTACATTTTGACAATACATTTTGAGTGTCATCATAATTAACACCTTCTTTATACCACCCAGGACCTATTGCACACCCATATAGTATAAATATAGAAAGCGTCACAATGATTTTTAGATTATTTTTTATCATGTTATTTAAAATGAATAAGTTATTCCAATCATATTTATTAATCCATACTTCTGTTTAACTATTGGGCTATTTACTGAATCACCTAATAGATAATACCCACCAGATTTCAGGTTCAAATATAAATCATCAAACAATTTGTAGTTAACTCCAAACAGTACACCTACATCCTTAAACCCACTATTAGGCGTATAAGGTAAATAGCTTGTTTTCATTGATTGCTCTTCGGTAACACCAAAGTAAGCTTGATTATAATTTTTATTCACATATCTAATAGAAACATTTGAATCACTCGACCACTCATTATTTAATTCAAAATTAGAATTAATACCGAATTCATATCGTGTTGCATTATCGATTTTTTTCCCGCCATAATTTCTATGCCCAATAGCCGTTAAAGAGTTTATATAGAGAGAATGCTCGTTTATAGCATAGCTAATCTCTAAGCCTGCTGCAACAGCTCCTTTTAGATCCCCCATGCCTTTTAGATCAGTATTTGTATTTCCAGAAAACCCTATTTCCTCTTTTCTACCTTGCAAGTAAGTTCCAATAACCCCAACATTAATACTGTCATATATATTATATTGCCATTTAGCCCCCTCTGTTCCAATACTGAATATCCCATAGTCATCAGTTAATTCAGTGTATTGAATCATAGCATCTGGAGTTAGTATATATTTCTTAGCCCCCTCATAAGGAGTTACCACTCCAGCACCTACTCCTATTTTTAATTCACTAGCAGATATGCAAGCACAGAAAAACATCCCAGTAATAGGAAATATATAATTACGGTTCATTAATATCCTTTTTTTAATGCTTATTGAAGTTGACTAATTAAAGACATTCTTGATTTTTCAACATATAAACCCAAACCATCTTTATCGTAAAATGCTTTTTCATTTCCATTCCTGAGAGATTCAAGTTTATCTTTAAGACCAAATCGCTCACCTTTACTGGCTACAAATATATCGACTTCTTGGTTAGCCAACACATAATAACTATGTTGTAAATCTTCTATTATTTCAGGGTAATTTAGATTGTTGACCAAGTAATACCCCGGGGTAGCTAAACTATCTGCATATATCAATTTATCTCCATTATTTAATTTAACGCGCCAAGAGTTAGAACCAGGTAAGTGGCCTGGTGTAAATAAAGAAGTGAATACAACACCACCTAACTCAATTTCTTCTCTGTCATTTATGTAAATATCAACATCAACAGGAGGAAATAATAATTTATCACCTAATGCAAAATCCTCAGCGCCACCCAATATTAATTGAGCTGCATTGATTCTATTAGAAACAACCTTGGCCCCACTAACTTTTTTTAAATATGCAATTCCACCAGCTTGATCAAGTCTCGCGTGGCTATTCAAAATATACTTAATATCCTTGAGTTTAAAACCAAGTTTCTCAATATTATTTTTAATCAATTCCGCACTTTCGTTTAATCCAGCATCTATTAATACATGACCTTTATTTGTTGTTATCAGTATTGAAGTCAGATTATTAGTTCCTACGTACCATACCTGTGGAGCCATCTGAAAAGACTCTATTGGTTTTGCCCATTCTAAAAAAATACTCTTTGGCGGTACTTCAGAGAGCGGCTGTTCAGGATGCAATGCAGCACTCATAGATGCAGGAAAAAGCAAGCCGTGTAAGCCAATCAATGCTATAAATTTTATTTTTTTCATAAAACTCAGGTTCGTTTGTAATTGAGGGTAAATGATAGTATAAACAAAATGAATACTGCTCAATTTAATACAAAGAAAATGAACCTTAATCAATTTGACTTTAATCTTCTAAAAGTTTTATATGCTCTTCTTTTAACATCTAGTACAAAGGAAGCCGCAGCTAAACTCCATATTTCTCCTTCAGCAGTTAGTCATGCACTCAGCAGGTTAAGAGCATCACTTGGCGATCCCCTATTCAAAAGAGAAAATAATAAACAAATTCCAACACCTTTTGCTTTGAGTTTAAAAGAGAAACTTGTTCCATTATTTATATCCCTTAATGATGACCTTTTCACTGAGGCTATAGACGGCTCTAGAACATTTAAGGTTGTTTGTCCCCCAGCTTTAATAGACATTATTACCCCAATACTATCTGAGCAGAGTGAATTAGCTGGTTGTTATATTGAATGCGTAACTTACCAAAGGCGTTCGTGGCGAGATGAAGTTCTAGATGGTTCTATTGATTTGGTGTTCGCTGTTGGAAGTGAACAAAAACCAGTGTCATCCTTAAAATATGAAACAATCGGTGAAAGTAAATTGCTTGTAATATATGGGAAAAATGCAAAACTGGAGTTCAATAATTCCACAGAAATTAGTTTAGAGGAATTAGTTAAATACAAACACGTATATTGTTTACCTTGGTTGCAAGATGAAAATGAATTAGATAGACAACTAAATAGAAGGGGAATGTCTCGTAATATAGGATTTAAATGCCCTGAATACTCACAAGTGATCCCTGCATTGAATAATAGCTCAATGCTTGCAATTGTTCCTGAGCCCTGGCTTCGTAACAGTGGTCTCAAAAATACAGTAAATATTCGAAACCTGCCTGACGATTTGGCATTGGGTCGGTTGTTCATAATGTATCGAAAATCAATGCAACCCTGGAAAAAAAAGATAGTGGCAATACTTAAATCAAAAGCTGGTCAGTATTATGAATAAAACAAGTGGCCTAGCCATGATTTTTCTTATCATCAATCTCCCACAACCATAAAAGTGAATAAAAATGACTGAGCGAAACGCTCTTCATCACAAATTACTTGTGCGAAGAAGATAGCTTGTGCGGATAAAATTAAAAAGTAATGACGCCTTATCATCTGTTTATCCGCTGATTTAAAATACCAATTAACCCGCTATTTACCTCTCACCTTGAGTATCAACCAATAAGCGCTGGTTAATATATTCAATCGTCTCATCTATAGTCATGATTTTATTCACAACGTTAGTAATTCCTTGCCCGATAATGACCTCAGCTTGGCGCAAGTTAAACAACTTACCGTTTGGAATTGAAGATTCACGGATCCCTCGGTTTATTTCTTGGTAAGCAAGGGGCATCCATGGGTAACGATAGCAAACCTCTTGATTATGGCTGAAATCTTGATGATTACTGTTGCCCCCCAATAAAATGAGGTGATCCATTACTATTGGTGAATAAAGCCAACGATAAAATTGTTCTGCATAATGGTTTTTTTGGCTGTAGCGAGAAACACCTAATGCCCCACCGCCCAATTGAGGAATACCCCCAGGCACAGAAGCAAAACCAATTTTAGGGAAAATATCACTATGAGCGACATCGTTAAACAGGTTCATATAAGCAATCAACATAGCAAGTTTTCCTTGCTCAAATTGCTCAACGGATTCACTCCACCATTTATTATGAATATTTTCTGTAATAGAAACTTGATGAAGATATTCACTTAATACCTGACCTGCTAATGGCATTTCTAATCTAGGAATATGGCCATGACTTATTAACCGTCCACCTGCTGCGTAATATCTTAATAAATACTCAGTGGCAATTAACCCAGCGCTGCCTAACGTCGTTGATGCACCAAAAGGCCGTAAAAACTCCCCTTCTTCATGTAGCTCTGTGAAAAATTGAGTTACCTGGTCGTATTCAGTAAAAGAAATGGGAACGGTTAGCTCTTGTCCCGTTTTTTCGTAATACATTCTTCTTAAAATAGGATCTTCGAAGAGATCTTTACGATAAAATAACATTTGTGCACTGGCATCGAATGGCATGGCATATGCTGTATCATTCACCAAACTAAATTTTTGCTGTGTCGGTAAGGAAAAGTTACTTAATAAATCCGTTACTCCATTTCCTATTTTATCCAATGGTTGTAGGATGCGTTCCGCAAACCAAGGAAAACAGGCCATATCAATACGTAGTAAGTCATAATAAGGGTGTAAATGGAGCTGCCCTAATATTTGGTAAACTTCATCATAAGGATAAACAGCTAAATTAACCTTAATTCCTGTTTGCCGATAAAAATGTGGTAGTAGTTTTTTAAGTGCGTTTGTTGAAGGGCTGGGTAAAGTGAGTAAATTTAAGGTTTGATCAGATTCATTGTCAGTAATTATTGCTGGTGTTGCCGTATAAAGGTTGCCACTTTGATTACGAACGTAGACAGTATTCTTCCCCGAAGTTTTCTTTTCGAGATTTTCTCTCATCAGTTCATCGACCACTTCCAATCCTAATTGTGCATAGTTCATAGGAAAACAATGCAACCCTTTTAGTATCGGAGGAATGTTGCCACTTAAAGCAAAAATTGCAGGGCAATCGCCTTCACTTCCAAAAAAACTTGCCTGGGTTAAAAAACTGGCTTTTTCAATATCTTCAGCAACAAATAAATCAGGTATTTGCTCCTCAGAGAAAAAACCAAAAGCCGCCTTATAAGATTCATCATTAGAAGCACGAATAATAATAAATTTTTTATTCGGGGCCTTCTGTTTAAGGTTATTTTGTAACTCACTGACAAAGGTGGCGTGCTCTAAATCGCCATGATCATCACTAAAAATACCCACTAACTGGCTTCGACTTGCCGCAATTTGTTGGCAAATGGCATCAGCTGCCTGAGAGTAATCCAATGTGAAAAAGTGGTAAGCATTTGCAGGCTGACGATAAATAAAAATAATTTGAGAAGCGGTTAATTTTAAGGTGTCAAAATAGATGGTAGCATCCTGCAAACAACTGACTGCCACAACTTGCTTATAACCGCCAGCTGCAATTTTTTGTAATGCATCAAGTTCTGTCGTTTCCAGATCATCCGTCAAAAATAGATCATAAGTTATCTCAGGATACTGGGCCATCGATTGCCTAAATGAATTAAAAAATATTGCATACTTATCAGACACTAATTGCGGTAAAAGTATTGCTACCTTCTGGCTCTTATTGGTTCTCAATAATTGAGCTTGTGTATTTAACTGATATCCCATTTGCTTGGCAGCTTTATAGACTGCTTCAATTTTCTCAACACTCACATTTCCCCGCTTATTCAATACATTAGAAACGGTCCCATGAGAAACACCTGCTAATTTTGCGATATCTTTGATTGTTGCCATTTGTCTTTTTCACCTTGATTGTTGCTACCAATAGCATACCTGAATTATTCATCGCGACTACCGATAATTGTTTTGAACGTTCCATAGAAAATCAGTTTACAAAACAAGCTAATAACATAGATATTGCAGTTTTTACCCATTTCTTAACCAATTAAAACAAAAATCAATTAAATCAATAACATGAAAAATATTTTTTGAATGAGATCACTGAACAAAGTAACAACTATTGGCAAAGCAAACCCTCGATATTATTATTGGAACGTTCAAATTAGCTTGTTTTTTGTTTGAACATCAACATCAGGGATCAAAAAACCCAAAATAAAACAATAAAATACAGGTAATTATTATGAAACTTCACTTTTTAGGCACCGCGGCTTCTGAAGGTATACCAAATCCTTTTTGCCGTTGTGAGCACTGCCAGAAAGCAAGAGAACTTGGGGGAAAAGATATTAGAACCCATTCTTCCGCGATTGTGGATGATCTTATGCTGATCGATGTTTCCCCGACATTTAGCTATCAGCTAATGCGTGATGGAATGGACGCAACTAAGTTTGAAAGTTTACTATTTACCCATACCCACCCTGACCATTTTAATGTCGGCGATTTATTCAGCCGCATGGAAGGTTATGGTTTTGAAATTCACCATCCATTACATATTTTCGGTAATGACCGAGCAATTAATGGCTGCCTTGATGTTCTGCCTGGCTACAGCAAAGAGCGTTTCGATTTCCACTGCTTAATCCCTTTTGTCACCGTCGAAAGAAATGGTTATAAAATTACGCCATTACTCGCAAATCATGCTAAATGGGAATTGTGCTACGTCTATCACATTGAAAAGGATGGGAAAACCATTTTTTATGGACATGATTCAGGTTGGTTCCCTGAATTAACATGGAAATGGCTAGAAAATAAACAGCTTGATATTGTCGTATTTGAATGCACTTACGGACTCAATGGGAAAAATCGTACAGATAACCACATGAGCCTAGAAACCGTATTTGCCGCTAAAGAAAAACTACAACAACAAGGTTGCCTGCATTCAGAAACTCAAATTGCTGTTTCACATATTTCCCATAGTGGCAAATTACTTCATGGTGAATTAGAAGCGGTTTGTGCGCCTTATAATATCCGCGTTGCTTATGACGGATTAACGCTAGAAGCACATTAAGAGGAAAACTAATCATGGATATGAAAATAACCTCTCGCTTACTGATTATGATGTTTGTGCAATATTTCATGCAAGGCGCATGGAATATGACCATGGGACTTGTGTTAAGTACTTATGGGATGGCAAATATTATTGGTAATGCTTACGCTTTATTAGGCGTGGCAACCATTATTTCTCCTTTATTTATTGGTATGGTTGCAGACCGCTTCTTTGCCTCACAAAAGGTAATGGGAACACTGCATTTAATTAATGCGGTCGTTATTCTATGTGTTCCTCAATTTATTGAGGCACAAAATAGCGGTATGACCCTGTTTATGATTTTTATTATTGGGCTACTGTTTTATCCAACAACTGCACTCTCTAATAGCATCAGCTTCTCTCATATCAATGGCGTGAAATATTTCCCTATTATTCGTGTATTCGGTACATTTGGTTTTATGGCTATCGGATTTATATTAGGGGAAATGGGCTTCTCGGGTAGTACCATGACTTGGTATATTGCATCCGCTGTTGCTGTATTACTGGGTTTCTACTGCTTTACTTTGCCAAATACACCACCAAAAGCGAAAGGTAAGCCTTTCTCCGCTAGAGATATTTTATGCTTAGATGCACTTTCATTATTTAAAGACCGCTATTTCGCTATCTTAATGTTTAGCATCTTTGTATTAATGATACCCAAAACAGCTTACTCCGCTTATATTCCTGTATTTATTAAAACACTTGGATTCGATAATGCGGCATCTATCATGCAAATTGGTATTGCATGTGAAGTCCTGTTTATGTTCGTTCTGTCCTTCTTCTTAATGAAGTTCGGTTTCAAAATTACCTTACTTCTTGGCGCGGTGAGTTGGATTATTCGCTCAATATTATTCTCCTATGCTGCGGTAGATTCCGGTTTTTACTTCATTATTATCGGATTGATGCTTCAAGGATTATGCTGGGACTTCTTCTTTACTGCCGGTGATATCTATGTTGACCGTAAAGCAAAACCTGAGATACGAGCACAAGCTCAAGGTTTACGCTTTATTGTTTCAAATGGCTTCGGTTTGCTATTTGCTTCAACAATTTGTGGTGAAATCTTTAATTCAACTGTCACAGAGACGGGTAGCGCGGCATTACCACAATGGGAAACATTCTGGCATTACCCAGCTATCGTCGCCGCTGTTGTCACTGTTTTCTTTATCTTCTTCTTTAAAGATGATGTGTCTAAAAAGAAAAATAACGAAGGTGAAAAAGCAGTAAGTAACGTTGCTATACCCAAATAATTCGAGTTGCAGGTAGGCGACAAGCGAAGATAGACGGGGAATAGAGATAAACTATGTGGCTCGGCTAGCTGAGTGTAGTCAACACCGCTGCAACTTGAGGGGTTACGAGTATACACAGTAAAAACCAAGGAAAGAGTAAGCCTACGCCAGGAGCAAGCCATGGATTTATTTATACAGTTTGTTGACACCATTGGCCCTTTATCACTATCAAGTATCGCTAAACTACTGGCCGCCTTTGTTTTAGGCGGCTTAATTGGCTTAGAACGTGAATCAAAGGGAAAACCTGTTGGTTTTAAAACTTGTGTCATTATCGCCGTTGCCAGCTGTTTATTAACTATCGTTTCTATTCAGTCAGCGGAGTATTACGCCAATATCTCTGACAATATACGTAGCGACCCGATGAGATTAGCTGCACAAATAATTAGTGGGGTGGGATTTCTAGGCGCTGGGGTTATATTACATCGTCGCGATGATGCAATCTCAGGTTTAACAACAGCAGCCATAGTTTGGGCATCAGCCGGTGTTGGAATAGCCTGTGGCTCAGGGTTTTACTGGCATGCTGTCATCGTTACAGTTCTTTTTTTCTTAGCAATACAGCTCAGCCCGCAAGTTGCGTTATTTCAGATGAAAAATCAAAAATTAGGAAAAATAAAAGTTCGTATGTTATTTACTCATGAAAAGGGGGTTCCCTTACTTATTGAGTACCTAAAAAGTCACAAAGACTTAATTGAGAATCTCACCATCAGAGATATCAAGAAAGAGCGCGTCGAGGTAAATTTAAAGCTATTAGTACGCCAAAAAATCACTTTACCTGAATTTTACTGTTCCTTAAAACAGTTAGATTATGTGCATTCTGTTTCTCTAGATCACTAACCCTCTTCTTTTCAAGGTGCTATCTTTTCATATGAGCTTAAATAACCTGCTTACATTCGCAGGTTATTTACCTATAAATTACCTTTCCCACTATAAATTCCGTAAATCCTCTGGAATATTCTTTTTCAAAATGCGCCAGAAGTCCTCTGCGGTTTTATTTAGTCGTGTATCCATGCGATAGATATACGCTTGGATAGGTATTGTTAATTCAGGCGTATCCAAACAAACCAGTTTTTTTTCTTTCAATTCATTCACTACGGAATAAATGGGTAACCATGCAATGCCATGGCCATCCAAAGCCATATTTTTTAGTAACTCACTCATTGATGACATAAAAAGTGTTTTCGAATTGATCGCACCAAACTCACTTAACCGACGATTAACTAACCTTCCCATATATGAAGCACTGGTGTAATTCAGCAACGGCACTTGAGGTTGATAGATATCAAATAGCGGCTTACCATGCTCATCCGCTGCACAAATTGGGTATAATTCAGATTCAAATACATTCAATGAGGAAAATGGAGATTGCATTAAATCCTCATCATAAAATGAGATAATAAAATCACTTTTTCCTTCTCTCAATGCGTTCACAACTTGTACCACATCAATGGCTTCAACATGGTAAACAAACTCCTCACCGTAACCAGACAGCCCATGAACCAATTTAGGCAGTAATGTCAGTGACAACGAATGAGCGGCGGCAATTTTAATATTCGGTAGGCTCAATACATTGTGACCGGATAGTTCATTTAAGTTACATTCCAGTTGTTGTAATAAACTACGCGCTTGAGAATGAAAAATTTTGCCCTCTTCAGACAACTGTAAAGGGGAAGTCGTTCTATCAAATAATTCAACGCCAATGGCTTCCTCTAAAGCTTTAATACGACGGCTAAATGCGGGCTGAGAAATACTCCGCTGTTCTGCTGCATGAGAAAAATGTCGACATGATTCTAGAGTTAAAAAATCATATAGCCATTTTGTTTCTATATTTTTCATCTTATTAAGCCTTAAATTGACTTGCTGTTAAAATATAAAAAACTAAAAGTATTTTTATTGATATTTTGAGTTAATGACTAGTTAAATAACAAAGCTAAATTTGTAATAGCGTTATTTGTATTATGCATAGCCCTACCATTTAAAACATTAACAAAAATCAAAAATAATTTTCATTTAATTTATTTAATTCATAAAACCTAGTCTATTCAGGCCTTCAGAGCAATTTATAAAAATATTTTTATTTTGAATGAAAGTTCTTAATGCGTATCTTGCATCAAACCATACTTACTTGCATTTCTCATCCAAGACAAACATTGATAAATATTAACCACAAGTTAAGCAGCAATAAGTAAGTTAATAATCACTTGAATATTAACCAATATGTTAAATAAATGAAGAAAGATAAGCATTTATTGATTTTTATTTTATAAAAAGGCTAATGAAATGCAGGGGTATTAAAATGAAAGGTTTAATTGGTGTATTAGGTGGTATGGGGCCTGCCGCTACTGTTGATTTATTTAATAAATTTGTAAGCTATACCGTAGCAAATAGAGACCAAGAGCATATCCCTTTAATTATATCATCTATTCCTGATATACCAGATCGAACAGAAGCGCTATTAAACCATGGTGAATCACCTTTACCTTTAATGACTGACTATTTAAAGAAACTAGAAAGTGCCGGGGCCGAATGTATTGTTATACCTTGTAATACAGCACATTTTTGGTTTAGTGAACTAAAAAAAGCTTGCCATGTCGACATGCTAAGCATTGTTGAGACGACAATGAAAGAAGTACTAGCAACCAAGAAAAAAAATATCGGATTACTTGCAACAAATGCCACTATGTATATGGGACTATATCAAAAAAACATAGAGAATAAACATTTAAACTGCATTACTCCTGATAAAAAAAGCCAAGAAAATGTAATGGAAAGCATTTATTTATTAAAATCAGGAAATAAAAAAATTGCTGAATCCATTATGAAACAGCAAGCTGAAATTTTATTTTCCCGAGGTGCCGAAATTATTGTACTTGGCTGCACCGAGGTTCCCGTCATTCTTGAAAATGAAATTAATAGTTATCCAGATAAATATATTGACTCAACCAGCTCATTAGTCAGAGCAAGTATTCACTGGTATGAAAACAGAGTCGGAAAACAAAATTTAATGATAAATAAAAATATTTAACTTATATCAACTATCAAAAATTAATTTTTTAATATTACTAATGACAATATATTGTCTATTGGAGACGATTATGGTTTGGCTAGAAATCATTGTTGTATTAGGTGCAATATTCTTTGGTATACGCATGGGCGGAATAGGTATAGGACTCTGCGGTGGGTTAGGATTAGCGGTATTAACTATCGGATTTGGTTTACCTATAGGTTCACCACCTGTTGATGTTATTCTGATTATTATGACGGTTGTGGTAGCAGCATCTGCATTACAAGCTGCGGGCGGGATGGATTATCTAGTCCGCCTAGCCAGTAAATTTATGCGTAAAAATCCTAAGTATCTAAACATTATAGCGCCAATCACCACTTGGGTGATGACTATCATGGCTGGTACAGGTTTCATTGTGTTTTCTATGCTGCCTGTGATAGCAGAAATTGCGAAAGATTCGGGTATCCGACCATCTAGAACATTAGCAGGCTCAGTGGTTGCCTCACAAATTGCTATTTCGGGCTCTCCAATCAGTGCAGCAATGGCAGCGATGTTGACAATCATGGAAGGTAATGGCATCACTTTTATCGTTGTCATGTCAGTATGTTTACCCGCCTCTTTTGTTGCTGCCATGGTTGCCGCTTTTATTGCATCACGTCAAGGCTGCGAACTTGAAAACGATGAGGTCTATTTAGAACGTTTACAAAAAGGCTTAGTTCATAAATACGAAGAGAAAAAAGGCGAGAGCACAACGAGAGAAAAATTCTCTGTTGTTCTATTCATTATTGCCACGATTGCTATCGTGATCCTCGCTGCATTCCCACAATTACGTCCTGGTTTTGATATCGGTAAGCCGATGGGAACACGAGATATCATCATCATTTGTATGCTAAGTGCAGCATGTTTGATGGTGGTTTTCTGTAAAACATCACCTGATTCTATTGTATTAGCACCAACATTCCGCTCAGGAATGAGTTCTCTTGCAGTGATCCTCGGAATTGTGACATTAGGTACCACTTTTGTTGATGCCCATATGGACCAAATCAAGGCCATCGCGGGAGATGTATTATCTGCATATCCTATTTTATTGGCTTTAGTTCTGTTCTTGACCTGTGCCTTGTTATATTCACAAGGTGCCACAACACCGTTAATTATTCCATTAGCCATTGCCTTAGATGTCCCGACATGGGCAATATTGGCCTCTTTTGTCGCCGTCACCGGGGTATTTGTCTTACCCACTTACCCAACATCATTAGCTGCCATTGAATTCGACTCTACTGGGTCTACTCGAGTCGGAAAATATATTTTAAATCATCCCTTTATGTTACCAGGGCTAGGTGGAATTATTGCCGGTGTCGCCTTCGGCTTTATCATTGCACCAATGATTGTCTAGCACTAGGGTGTGAGTCTCCCTCACACCCTTTACGCTGTAATAAAATGATTTTATTGACAAAATGAAGTTAAACTTTGGCTCTATTTAGCTTTATACTTTGTTTAATTGGTAAAATACAATTACGAGGTATAAAGCTATTTTTTTTCATACCTATAGGTATATCTGCAAAAAATATTATGACAGCGTATCAAAATGGCTCATTACTCTATTTAATTTTTTAAATTAAATTTTATAAATTAAAAATAATGGCCTATTAGCCATTCAATATCTCTTTATTAAATGTAGTTTAAATTTGTTTTCATTCAAAAGTGTGAGCTGAAATGTTTTTGCATGAATTATCCGCTTCTGAAAATAGTTAAAATAATTATACTCGGCTTCATATTCATTTCTAAAAAAACAAAATAAGGAATGAATTAAGATTTTTATCATGATTTTCATCATGTTACAGAGTCAGTTTCGGCAGTCTCATTTCCCAATGAAAGTACTCAATTAAGTGACTAAAATTAGGGCTTGAATCACAAATTTTAGTTTTTAAGATACTTACTTTCAAAAATGACGACGTCGTCATATTAAAAAAAATTTATTTTATCTATAACATTAAATAACCATTTTTCTTACATACATACATTGTTCATAGTTAAGCGTTAAAAAACTAAAGCAAATGCGTTATAAAAAAACGCTTAATGTTGACGTCAACATTAGGGTTAACAACTAGAAAGAGGTCTTAGAACATGAGTAACCTACCTGAAAAAATGAAAGCGGTTGTTTGTCATGGTCCACATGATTATCGCTTTGAAAACATTAAAAGGCCGGCACCAGGATTTAGAGAAGTTGTCATTAAAGTTGATGGATGTGGGATCTGTGCTGGCGACTGCAAAGCCAATGATGGCGCTCAGATGTTCTGGGGAGATGATCCATGGATAAAAGCCCCCGTTGTTCCTGGCCATGAATTTTACGGACGTGTTGCTGAACTTGGTGAAGGTTCTGCTGAAAAATTTAAATTAAAAATAGGCGACCGGATCTTAGCTGAGCAAATTGTCCCATGTTGGGAATGCCGTTTCTGTAAATCAGGCAAATACTGGATGTGTGAAACCCATGATATTTACGGTTTCCAAAAAGAAGTTGCCGACGGTGGTATGGCTGAATATATGCGTTTTTCAGAACGCGCCATTATCCATAAAATCCCTGATGAACTGTCTGATAAAGATGCCGCATTAATTGAGCCAATGGCTTGTGCTATCCACACTGTACGCCGTGGTGATATCGATTTAAATGACGTCGTCGTCATTGCTGGTGCAGGCCCACTAGGGCTGTGTATGATCCAAGTCGCCAAATTAAAAACACCGAAAAAACTGGTTGTCATTGATGCGATTGATGAACGCCTTGAATTAGCAAAAAAATTTGGTGCAGATGTCGTTATCAACCCACTGAAAGAAGATGCCATTAAGCTAGTCAAAGATATGACGGAAGGCTATGGCTGTGACGTTTATATTGAAGCAACGGGCGCGCCTATTGGTGTCACTCAAGGGCTAGAAATGATCCGCAAACTTGGCCGTTTCGTGGAATTCAGCGTATTTGGTAAAGAAACAACGGTTGACTGGTCAATCATAGGTGACCGCAAAGAACTCGATATCCGCGGAGCTCACTTAGGGCCATATAGTTATGAAGTCGCTATTGACCTATTTAGCCGTGGCTTAGTTAGCGCTGATGATATCGTTACTCACTTCTATTCCATTGATGATTGGGAAGAAGCCTTTGTCATGGCGAAATCGGCAGACTCAATTAAAGTCGTCATCAAGCCATAAACATGTTTTAACTGGTAGTAATAATTGATAATTCAAATAAACACTAAATAAGTAAAAACCCTACATATAATTAAACGCTCTTTTAGGAGAACATCTTATGCTGAGTAAATTTAAAAAGTTAGCTGTAGTTGCAAGTGTACTGACTTTAGGTATGACATTTAACGCTACCGCTAAGCCAGTTTCAGTGGGCATGTCATTTCAAGAATTAAACAATGAATATTTTGTCACCATGAAAGAAGCCTTAGAGAGCGCAACGGGTGATATGGGCGCACAACTATACATTTCTGATGCGGCTCATGATGTATCAAAACAGACCAGTGATATCGAAGATATGTTACAGAAAAAAATCGATATTCTGTTAATTAACCCGGCAGATAGCGTGGGTGCTGAAACGGCTGTACTGGCAGCGAAAAAAGCGGGAGTTGTTGTTATCGCTATTGATGCCCAAGCAAATGGCCCAATTGACTCTTTCGTTGGTTCTAAAAACTATGATGCTGGCTTAATGGCTGGTAAACGTTTAGGTGAAGCATTAGGCGGCAAAGGCGAAGTGGCAATTTTAGATGGTATCCCTGTTGTGCCAATTCTTGAGCGCGTTCGCGGCTTTGAAGCGGCGATGAAAGAATACCCGAATATTAAAATCGTAACTAAATTGAACGGTAAACAAGAACGCGATACCGCAATGAACGTGACAGAAAACATGTTGCAAGCAAACCCAACGCTCAATGGGATTTTCAGTGTTAACGATGTCGGTTCTTTAGGTGCGTTAGCTGCGATTGAGTCCTCTGGTCGTGATGTCAAATTGGTGAGTGTTGACGGTTCTCCTGAAGCAGTTGCTGAAATTGCCAAAGGTAACTCGCCATTTATTGCTACTTCGGCGCAATTCCCTCGTGACCAAGTTCGTATTGGTTTAGCTATGGGCTTAGCAAAATACTGGGGTGCCAATGTCCCTAAAGAAGTCCCAATTGATGTTAAATTGATCGACAAAACCAATGCTAAAGACTTTCACTGGTAATCGTTAGTTATCAATAACCAATGTATTGCACCTGTATTTCTGATGTTCGGTGCAATACATTTTCATAAATATTAATTATTAAATGCATATTGGAATAAAAATTCCAAATGGCTTTGTTACCCATTTTTAAGCAGTTGAGAAATATAGGGAAGCAATATGATGCAATTATTAGCATTAAAAGATGTCAGTAAAACTTTCCCTGGGGTTAAGGCGTTAGATAATATTAATCTCTCCCTAGAAAAAGGGGAGGTTCACGCATTATTAGGTGAAAACGGCGCAGGTAAATCAACGCTAATGAAAGTGTTATGTGGAATACATAAACCTGATAGCGGACAAATTCTGATTGAAGGCAAAGAACACACCTTTCATAACTACAGAGATGCAATAAAAGCAGGCGTAGGTATTATTTTCCAAGAATTTTCTCTTATTCCTTATTTAAATGCTTTTGAAAATATATTTTTAAATAGAGAGTTGAAAAATAAGTTTGGTTTATTAGATAGAAAATTAATGCGAAAAAAATCGCAGGAAATCCTAGCTGAACTGGGTGTAAACATTAATATTGATGAGCCCATTAGTCATTTAAGTATTGCAGAACAACAGTTTGTTGAAATCGCAAAAGCACTGTCTTTGGATGCTAAGATTTTAGTGTTAGATGAGCCAACTGCGACATTAACACCCAATGAAGCAAACCATTTATTCGATGTAATGCGCGATTTAAAAGCTAAAGGGGTTGGAATGTTTTTTATTTCCCACCATTTAGAAGAGATTTATGAAATCTGTGACACCATCAGTGTACTACGCGATGGACAATATATAGGGTCGCGTAAGGTCGATGAAACAGATTTAGACGTTATTATCGAAATGATGGTTGGCCGTGAAGTTGAAAATATTTACCCTCATAAACGCCAATTCAACGAGCAAGAAGTCATCTTAGATGCGGAAGTTCAGCGTTTTTCATATAGCCCAACTAACCACCTTCAATTAAAAAAAGGTGAAATTTTAGGGCTTGCTGGATTAGTCGGTTCAGGTCGCACAGAAACTATTCTTGCCATGATTGGTGCTGATAAGGCTTACAAGAAAAAAGTTGTTTTAGAAGGCAAAGAAGTTAAAGTTAAATCAGCTGCGACTGCACTGCAATTAGGTATCGGTTTATTACCAGAAAGCCGAAAAACTCAAGGACTTGTATTGCCATTTTCCGTTAAAGAAAATATATGGCTAAACAATCACGCTCAAAAATTATTTTTAATTCAAAACAAAAAAGAACTCACTTTATCTATTGATTTAATTTCCCAAGTAAAAGTTAAAACACCAGAGCCTCACACTGCAGTTTCTACTTTAAGCGGTGGAAACCAGCAAAAAGTTGTTATTGCTCGCTGGCTAAATAAACAAGCCAAAATTCTTATTTTCGACGAACCCACTCGAGGTATTGATGTTGGGGCAAAATCAGAAATTTATCAATTAATGCGCTCTCTAACTGAAAAAGGAATTTCCATTATTATGATTTCATCGGAGCTACCAGAAGTTATTGGTGTCAGTGATAGAGTTTTGGTTTTTCGAGATGGTGAAATTGCCGCTGAGTTAACTGGAGACGAAATAAACTCAACTCAGATCATGGTACATGCGGCCGGCAATATTATATAGGATAACGACTATGTCTAATCAAAGTGCAATTCCATTAACTAAAAATAAATTTAGTTTTTCTAAGCTAACAAAAATACCTGCATTTTTACCACTCGTTGGTTTAATTCTTTTATTTGTCTGCATGTCCATTTTTAATGAACATTTTTTAACTGTAAATAACCTTTCGACAATTGCTCGTCAGGTTTCTATTAATGCCATTATCGCTATCGGTATGACATTTGCTATCTTAACAGGTGGAATTGACTTGTCCGTTGGTGCTGTTATGGCGCTTTCTGGAACCTTGATGGCAGGCTTAATGAAGTATTATGGAATGGACCCTTACGCCGCAATTGCTCTGGGTTTATTATCCGGTGTTGCTTTTGGCTTCATTAATGGAATTTTAGCCGCTTATGGTAAAATGCCACCAATTATTGTCACCTTAGGCGCCATGATTATTGCTAAAGGGCTAGCCTTAATTTATACCGGTGGCTACCCAGTGTCAGGATTACCTCAAGAGTTTGCTTTTTGGGGACGCGAAGAATTAATGGGAATTCAAGTTCCTATTTTATTAATGCTTGGCCTTTATCTTATTTTCTATGTTGTACTAAATCATGTCTCTTTTGGCCGTTATATTTACGCCATTGGTGGTAATGAAGAAGCTGCGCGCCTCAGTGGTATCCGCGTTGAACGTTATAAAATGTTAGTTTACGTCATTAGCGGTTTTACTGCTGCATTCGCTGGGTTAATATTTACCTCTCGAGTAATGAGTGGGCAACCCAATGCAGGGGTAGGCTTTGAGTTAGATGCGATTGCTGCGGTCGTACTCGGTGGCGCCTCAATAGCAGGAGGCCGTGGTATGATCATTGGCACACTCATTGGCGCAATGATCTTAGGTGTACTTAATAACGGTTTAAATTTATTAGGTATTTCACCTTATGTTCAATATATTGTAAAAGGCCTAATTATTTGGGGTGCGACATTAATTAGCTCAATGAAACGCTAAATTAATAGTCCTTCATCGCCATTAAAATAGGCAGGTATCGCTACCTGCCTATTTACATTTTTCATGCTTCAAATTGTATGGATGTCGATTGCACTTACATACAACTCGAATTCTTTAGAGTATATAAAAATCATAACCTACTTTAATTCTAAATATTATTAATAAACAACAAGTTTTCCATCAACAAATATTTGTTTTGTTTTATGATCTTTATGTGAATCTCGCTCTATCTCAGAAAATAATAACTCTGTTGTTAATTCACCAAGATATACCGAATCATGATGTACACCAGAAATAGATAAATGGTAAGTATCTGCATAGGGTGGTAAATCTACAGAGAAATAACGGCAAGAAAGTCCTAGTTCTAAAATAATTTTATACATCCCTGCCGTAATAATTCCATTCAGCCCAACAATATACATATTAGGCGTATAAAGCTCTTGAACTTTTTTTCTTAGATAATCTTCATCATTCTTATTAAACATATAACTGCTGTATAAGACATTAATATTTTTTCTATTTGGAAAGTTTTCATATATACCCGCTAAACGAGACAAACTAATTTCAGATCCTTCAGGCCCTGAAACAATAAGTGTATTTTCACTATTTTGCTGGTTAAGAAACTTTCCTGTTAAAGCGCCAATTTCAAAGTTTTTCAAAAACAATCCCGAATACTTATTCTGATAACCATAAATTGAACGGTCAACAAAAACTAAAGGCACATTATGTTGGTCAATTAATGATAAGTAACTTGGTTGATAGTCTTTATCATCACGAACTGGCGACAGTAGGATCCCACTCGCTTTGTAGCTGACTAACGTTTCGATTGCTGTTTTTTCTGCTTTTTCATCGCTATCTGAATCGAAAATCATGACTTGATAGCCTTTTTCTTTCGCTAAACGTGAGACCGTTTGAATCAGTACGACATAAAAAGGGTTAAATGTACTATCAGTAACCACACCTATTATGCGGCTATTTTTATTTTTCAGATTACGTGCAAAAAGATTTGGCACATAATTGAGTTCTTGCGCTATAGCTAATATTTTATCCCGAGTTTCCTTCTTTACCATCTCAGGATGATTAAATGCCCTAGAGACAGTAATATCCGTTACATTAGCACGTTTAGCTATATCAATTATCGTTGTTGAGCTATCTTGTTTTGTCATAATTATACTAGTCAACCTTTAATGATTACCCAGAAGAATATATTAGTAATCCATTGCACTATTATCAGGGTAGAAAAATGCGATGGTTCATTATACCTTTTTGAGCTTGAAGATAAATCAATTTCACTTTCTTTAAGAAGAATAAGTGACTGATAATTCAAAATAGTGACATACAGCATAAATTATAAAAATTTAATTAATAATCTGATATTTGAAATTTATTTCAAATGACATTTAACTCAATTAATACTGATGAGATCAATCCTAAAGCGACAAAGATGACAACACTTGAAAATAGCATTTGAATGGTTTTATTAGAAATATAATGTGTTATTAACCGACCAATTAATAATCCAATGACACATGAAACAATAAAAACAACACTAATTTCTCTAGGATATTGGAACCCATTCCAGACATTAATGAAAATACTAATACTACCAATACAGAAAATAACCATTAACGATGTTGCAATAATGCTCTTCATATTCAAATTAGTGAACTTTCGCAATGCAGGAACAATAATAAAACCACCACCGACACCTAGCATACCAGTAAGTAACCCTGTAATGACACCAATCCCCCCAAAGATTAACGCTGTTTTAGTGTTCCAAATAAATTTCCCAGTTTCAGTATTAATTAAACAATGTGCATCATTTTGCTCATCAACCCTATTGAAAAATATACGCCCCCCGACATAAAGCATAACAAGGCTAAAAATAAGAGTTAACCAAACTGGAGGAACAATATGGGCAAGATAAATACCATACTTGGCAGAAGGAATACTCAGTAGTGCTATCCAAATAGCCGCTTTATAGCGAATATTCTTTTTTATAAGCCCTTGAATAACACTAATAAAAGCCGCTATTGTAATAGCTAAAAGCCCGACAGGTGCAGCTAATGCTACACTCCAATCTTGGCTTGCCATTAAAGCAGGAACAGCAAGAATTCCCCCGCCAGCTCCCGTCAAACCTAGTAGACAGCCTATCAATAACCCTTCTAATATCAGTATTAACATTATGAATGTCTTATCATTATTATTAAATATATTCGCTGAATATTAACGCTTACTGAGCGTTTTTTCCAATTCCATTAGTACCTTATTAAATGGCATTTCTCCTGCAATAATATCGATTAACCGAGTATCTTGAAAAACCGCAATTGTCGGCACTGATTTTATACCATATTGAGGTGCCAAAGTAGGAGATTGAGCAATATCAACAATGCCAAAAATGATGTTATTTTCTTGAAAATATTCAGAAAGTTTAGTAAAAATAGGTTTCATATTTTTACAAGGCAAGCACCAAGATGCCGAAAAATAAACGACAACCGTCTGATGGCCTTGCGACCCTAAAGGGTAAAGTATATTTGAGAAATTATCACTATCTAGTGATAAGATATTGTGCATTATATGCTGCCTTTTTATCAATTTATCCTGAACTAACATACAGAAACAATATACTAGATAATATACCACTTCTTATCCATTAGTTGATCAATATTAATTAAATATTTCATTATTCTTATTTAAGATAAATAAATTGTTAAAATAGTTTTCAAGCACCATCAACACTTATATTAATCTATATTTTAAACGTTATAGCAATCATATTATTTAGCAAAATATAAATATTTTTATAATTAAGCCATACTCTTCACACTTATTAAAACCTTTAGTTTTTTTATTTAGATTATGGCAGAAAGGCATCTGACGGATCTCAACGAAATCCAACTGCATGAGTATGGCAAGTTCAACTCTTTAGCTCCTTAACATAACATTTTCCAAATGGCTGATCACGGTGCGTAAAGCACGTGGTTTTCCCTTTGTTATTCACATTGGTCAACAAGGAGCCTGCGGCATTACTCGCGAGCTGGTCTGCAAATGGAGAACCACCTGTGCTAAAGCCGCCACTTTGGCTATCCACCTTGTACTCAGCTTTATTTTTGATATCCCCAAAGCCCAGCGTGCCCGTATCC